>JAJZAG010000271.1 GCA_021799555.1 Deltaproteobacteria bacterium
GGCCGTGCGGGCGGCGGCGAAAGTGGACTACCGCGTGCGCGAATGGCTCGAGCTTGCGCTCGAAGCGATGACGCGACGCCTTGGCGCCCTTGGCGATTCCGCCAAGCTTGCCGTGATCGCGCGTTAGAATCGTGACAATTCGATCCGATTCGGCGTAATCGCGGGCGCGCAGAACGATCGCCGGGCTGGATTCTTCGGCGGGCATGGCTGGGTTCAGGCGCCGAGCGTGCGCCGCAGCATTGCCTGCTGAATTTCGCGTACTTCTGCGCGCATCGTGTCGGCGTCAGCGATGGTATGCCCATCCTCGGCGGCCTCGCGCAACAGTCTGTCGAATTTCGTAAGGATATTGGCGATTTTGGCGTGAGCCTCGACGATCGCGCGCTGGCGCAATTCTTCACTTTCCCACGCCCGCTCGGCATAGTCGCGCAACTCCTGCGACTGGATGAGCAGCTCGCGCGCCTTTTCCTCGAAACCGCGCACGATGCGGCGCAGAGCTTCGCCGACTTTCGGCCGCTCCTCGGGGTCCTTCCACAGCACGTGCCCGAGGAACATCAAATCGTCTTCAGTCACTGTGTTGCGTGAGAAAAGGATCGCGTGCGCCCGCATCACGGCGAGCGAATTTTTCCAGCGCCGGTCGGACACGATGATCTGCTCGCGGGCGAGCGCGTGGCGAAGCTCGGCGAGCGAGCGTAGCACCGCGCCGGGAATCGTCGCCGCGTGCGCCTCATCGGCTAGCTCGCGTAGTTCCGCAAAATCGAGCGTAGTCCGAGCGGAGGGCGTTGAGCCCTCGATCATTTTCAGAAAGCGGAAATCCTCGGCAATATAATCAACCATGAACCGGAGCATGAAGCGGTCGTAAAGGGCGGTCAGCTCTTCCTCGTCGGGCAGCTCGTTGGAGGCGCCGAACATCGTAATCAATGGAACGGATACCCGCTCGCGGCCGTTGTGGAAGATGCGCTCGTTGACCAGGGTCAGCAGAGCGTTGAGGATTGATGAATTTGCCTTGAAGATCTCGTCCAGGAACGCGATATGCGCTTCGGGTAGCTTGTGCGTGGTCACGCGGCGATAGTCGTCGTTTTCCAGGCCGCGCAGGCTGACCGCGCCAAAGATTTCCTCTGGCGTGCTGAAACGGGTCAGCAGCCATTGGAAATAGTTGGCGCCGTCGACCCGCGTGCACAACTCCTCCGCCAGCATCGATTTCGCCGTGCCCGGCGGCCCGATGAGCAGAACGTGGCTACGCGAAAGCATCGCGACCAACGCCCCATCGATCAAATCGCCGCGCTCCAGAAACGTCCGGTTGAGTTCCTCGCGAATTGCCGCGAGCTTTGCATGTGCGGTCGAGGCAGCCGTCATCAGGATTCCAATCAACTTCCCGCGCCGTGAAACCGGCGATGCCGTATGAAAACCTATCAGACTGGGGCGGATCACCAATAGAGCCGCCGGCACAAATCGAGATCGGGCTGAGACGCGCGGCTTGCTCATCTTGCTTGCACGGCGCTACAAGAATCCAGACGTGCGCGGCCGAAGGCGCGGCGCGCGACAGGAGAGCTCCGATGGAAAAAGCATTGGCGGGTGTCAAGGTACTCGATCTTACGCAGTTTGAAGCCGGAACTTCATGCACCGAAATGCTCGCGTGGCTCGGCGCGGATGTGATCAAAGTCGAGTCGCCAAAGATGGGTGAGCAGGGGCGGTGGTCGTTGGCGGATCAGCCGGGAGTCGATTCGTATTACTTCATGCTGCTCAATGCCAACAAACGCGGCATCACCCTCAACCTCAAGAGCGACGCCGGCCGCGCGATGTTTCTTGAAATGGTCAAGAAGGTTGATATCCTCACTGAGAATTATTCGCTCGGCACGCTCGAGGGTCTCGATCTCGGTTATGAAAAGTTGCGCAAGATCAATCCGCGGCTGATCTACCTCACGATCAAGGGATTCGGAACGTCGGGTCCGTACAGCGCGTACAAGAGCTTCGACATGATCGCCCAGGCCGCTGGCGGCGCGATGGCTGTAACTGGAACGCACGAGACGCCGCCGCTCAAGCCCGGTCCAACGATCGGCGATACCGGGACTGGGATGCACGCGGCGATCGGCGTGCTCGCCGCCTATATCCAGCGTGAACGCACCGGAAAGGGGCAGAAGGTGGAAGTCGCGATGCAGGAGGCGGTGCTGAATTTCTGCCGCGTCGCGATTATGGGGATGTACACCTCAGGCAAACCGGCGGGGCGCAACGGCAATCGTCTTGGCGCTCCGGGTGACATCTTCAAATGCGCGCCCGGCGGCCCGAATGACTATTGCTATGTTTTCTGCACGACGCCGGAAATGTGGCAAAATCTGTGCGCGGCGATCGGTCGGCCTGAACTAGTCGCGGACGAACGCTTCAAGGATGCGCGCAGCCGCTTCAAAAATCTCGACGCGCTTAGCACGATCATCACGGAATGGACGTCGCAACGCACCAAGCACGACGTGATGCGGATTCTGGGTGAAGCGGGAGTGCCATGCGGCAAGGTGCTGGACAGCGTCGAGTTGCTGAACGATCCGCATATGCGCGAGCGCGGGATGATCGTGACGATCAAGCATCCGAGACGCGGCGAATTCACGATGCCCGGATGCCCGGTGCGGCTTGAGGACTCTCCGGTCGAAGTCAGACCCGCGCCACTGCTCGGGCAGCATAACGAGGAAGTCTATCAGGAGCTTCTGGGAATCGAGGCGGACCGGCTTGAATCGCTGAAACGCGAGGGAATAGTCTAGGGTGCCACGGTGGACGCCAGCACGATGGCGCCGCGCGGCGGGAAGGTAGATGTTGGCGCTTGGCCAAAAGCATAGCGAAACCCGGAAGCGATGCGTTACGTGGTCCGCGATGGCGCTTCTGGTTATCGTTCAGCTGCTGGCGACAGCACACTTTCATCCGCCGGTCGGGGCAAAAACCAGCGTTCAAAGCTCGTCTAGTTTTGCTGCCCCCGACCTCTGTCCGATTTGCCTGCATCAGTGTCACACACCATCCGTGCTCGCGGCGATGCCCGCAATAGGGTATGCGCTCGCGAATGTTCGGGTGCGATCGCTGGCGCGGCGCGCGATCGCATTGCTGCCGTTTGACTCGCCGCTGTTTGGACGCGCTCCTCCCTCCGTGTTGCTCTAAGCAAAGCCTGCGATCGTTGAGATGTATCCGGCCTGCGGCACTGGCCGCCGGACCGGACCTGGGCGCGCGAAAGCGCACCGCGGGTAACACGAGGTTTGGAGTGACGGATGCGGAGTTTAGCGTTCGCGATCCTTATTAGTATATTTTTCATAATCGTTGGCGCCGGCACCGCGCGATGCGCCGGAGCCGCAAAACCTCAATCCCGGCGGACTATCGAAGGCACGGTTCGGGACGCGCTCGATCGTCCGATTCAGGGAGTTGGAGTTTCGCTCCAAGACCAGCGCGGGAAAGTCATGAGTTCCGCGGTCACGGATGCCAAGGGGCATTTTGAACTACTCGGCGTCCCGACGGGGCTATTCGTCATCGTCGCTACGAAGCGGCGGTTTTCAGTCGCCAGCAAAGTTGTAACGGTGGCCGCTGGCGCTCAAATCGCACCGATTGCGATTGCGATGAAGTCGCTCAAGCCGCTGACCGTAGCCGTATCGGCGACGCAACTCACTCATGCACCCAATCAGTTATCGGCTTCCGGCAACAGTGCATATACGATGACCGAAAAGAATATATCGGAACTTCCCGCGGGGTCGAATACTTCAGTGAGCCAGGTCCTGTTGCAGATGCCGGGAGTTGCGCAGGATGAAAACGGCCAGGTTCATATCCGCGGGGCGCACGCCGACCTCCAATGGCGCATCAACGGAATCATGCTGCCGCTCGATAGCTTCAGCGGGTTTGGCCAAGTGCTATCTTCGTATTCGATCCGGAGCTTCAGTCTCGTCGATGGAGCGCTTCCGGCGCAGTACGGCTACCGCGATGCCGGAATACTCGACATTCAGACCAAAGATGGATGCAGTGATCCCGGTGGCAGGTTCGAGCTATACGGCGGACAGCGCGACACTGCGCGTCCCAGCGTCGAATACGGAGGATGCAAGGGCGATTTCAGCTTTTACACCACCGGCTTTTATCTGCACGATAATATCGGCCTGAGTTCCGCCACTCCGGGTCCGACGCCGATACATGACGTAACCGATCAGGGGCAATGGTTCGGCTATTTTTCATATTTTCTGAATCCGACCACGAAGCTAAGCCTGACGTCGGGAGTCTCCGTGTCGAATAATCAGTTTCCGGATTATCCCGGGCAGGTTCCAGCGTATAAACTTGAGGGCGCAAACCCTGCGGATTACCCTTCGTCCGACCTCAATGAAAATCTCGATCAGCGATATTACTTTGGCATACTCGCACTGCAGGGCAGCATCGGAACAAAATTCGACTATCAAATCGCGTATACCGCCAAATACAACACGATCAACTTTTTGCCCGATCCGATCGGCGACCTGATCTACCAGGGCGTCGCCTCGAACGCTTTCCACAGTGAGCTTGCCAACACGCTGCAAAGCGACGTCACGTACCGGTTTAATCAGTCGCATACGTTTGCCGCGGGGTTCTACGTCGGTGTGTATGGTGAGACGCTCGACGACACTTCACGGACCTTCCCAGCGGATTCTTCGGGAAAACAGACCAGTGATGTTCCCATAAATGTGGTTGACAACACGAACGGAATCGCATTGTTGGCAGGAGTTTATGGGCAGGATCATTGGCAGATAACGGAAAGAGTCAGCCTCGATTACGGATTACGCTGGGATCAGATGGCGGGCTTTGTCGGCTCCGCGAATCAACTCAGCCCTCGCGCAAACCTGGTTTACAAGCCGCTCAAGAAACTGACGCTACACGGCGGATTCTCCCGGTACTTTCAGACGCCTTCGTTTTATACGATTTCGCCGCGCAGCTTCGAGGCCTTCAAGGGTACCACCGCCGCCGTGCTGCCTGGAAACTCACAACCCCTGCCTGAACGGGACTGGTATTTCGACGTTGGCGGTTCGATTAACGATGTGTTGCCGGGCTTGACGTTCGGCGAGGACGCCTACTTCGAGCTAGCCCATAACTTGATCGATCTAGGTCAGTTTGGCTTCGTACCGATATTTGCGCCCTTCAATTATACGGACGGACGAATTTACGGTGCGGAAACCACCCTTG
>JAJZAG010000272.1 GCA_021799555.1 Deltaproteobacteria bacterium
AAGCTGTGAATCGTATGAATCGGCGCGCGCTCGAAGGAAAACAGCGCCGCTTGCAATGGTGCGATCAGGTTTGCGCCTGTGGGATAATTCGCCGTGAATGCCGCGTCTCCTTCGCGCGCCGCCTCGGCGGCCCGCTCGATCGCCGCGCGAACCCGCGCGCGAAGCTCCGCCGTGGCGCGCTCCGTGAAGGTCACCGCGAGAATCTGTTCGAGCCGCGCCCCGGCCTTGACGATCATCTCGACCACCAGATGTTCGAGCGTGAACGTCTTGCCGGTGCCGGCGTTCGCTTCGATCACGCGATGCCCGTCGAGACCGATCCGATCGAGGATCCGCGGACGATTATACGGTGCGCGGTTCATTCGCCGGTTTCCTCGGCTCCGAATATCGATTTGATCGGACCAAAGCGCCGCTCGGCGAGTTTCCGCAAGCTTGCTGCGTCCGGTATTTCGAGCTCGCGCCATCGCCGCAGGGGTCCGTATTTGGAACTGCAACTCGTGTATTCGCCGTCGCGGAGATCCTCGAGCGCCGCCGGCAGATTCGCGGCGCCGCTGCGATTGGGCGGCGCTTGAAAAAACTTTTCCGCCGCCTCGATAGGAAAAAAATAATCGTGCGGATCGGAGAGCAGATCGCTTGCGAGCCTGGTCAGGTAATCGCGCGCCTGGTTCTCTTTCGGCGTCTTGAAAGTCCTGATCCATGGCGGTCCGGCATCCGCGGATTTTCGCTTCCTGGTCTTTTTAGGACCCTGCGCATCGGCCTCGGCCTTGCCGAGCACGATCGCGCTGAATATCTCAGGGATCTTCTGCCCCGCGGCGCTGAGCACAATCGCGTTCAGCGCCAGCGGCAGAAAATTCTTTGGCTTGGCTTCTTTGCCGACGATGCATTGAATCGCCGCGTCAAGATTGGGCGCGAAGCGCCCGAGACCGCCGTGCAGCCTGACTTGCCGCTTGCTCGTTTTACCGTCCGGGGTTCGGATCGGCACTTCGAGGGCAAGATAGGGCAATGGCTCCTCCGCGGCCGAATCATGTTCGGCGGCGCGGCCGAGGTGTATTTCGCGCCATCGCGCGAGGTCGCCGGTTTCGGCCGCCTCGGCGGATTTGCGCCATCCGCGCAGCACTTCGAGGTCCTGCTCGCGGAGCGCGTCGGCGAATGGTCCGGCCGGCGCGCGCCCTTTCATCTGTGCGCGCGCCGCCGCACGCTGGTATTCGATCGCCGCGGCGCCGGCATCTTCCGGCTGGGTCCAAAAGACCTCGCGCAGCATTACCGTCTGATCGAGCCGGCTCATCCCAACCGGCTCGTCCGAGATCTCGTCTTCGGATTCGTCGTCGTCGCTCATTCCGAGCGCGACGCGAGCCGCTCCCTGCGCGGGGCATTCGAGAAATCTGCGCAGCGCGGATACGGACAGATCGATCACGCCATCGCGATCGAACTCGTCCGCGCCGCTTCGCTCGCTCGGAATCCGCAGCAGATTTCCAAGCGCCGCGCGCGCCTTGCCTGACAGCGCGCCTTGCAACTCGTCGCCGGCGAGCCGCTCTGCGGCGGGGGCTTTCTGGTTGAGATCGTTGCGCAGCGCCGTCATCCGAGCTCCGTCGCGCGCGGCGTTATCGAAGCTCGCCAGTCCGCGGATACCGCCCTGTTCCGATTTTAGATCTTCGAAGTAGTCAGGATCGTACCGGCTTACGGGATGCTTGGCGGTCAGAGCCTTGACGGCTTCGTCGCCGAGATAGGAACGGAGGATTAATTCGAGCTCGCGGATCACGGTCGAGGGTTCGAGCGGGTCTCCGCTATGCGGATCGCGGGCGACCCAGGAGAAGACGATCCGCTCGCGCGCGGCGAGCAGCGCTTCGAGGAACAAGTACCGATCGCGATCCGCGGGACTCAAGTCGCCCGGCAGGCGTCTCGTCTGGCGCAGATCCAGCGGGTCGCGCGAGTCGCGCGCCGGAAAAAACGATTCGCCGAGTCCGAGCACGAAGATCACCCGGAACGGAATCGAACCCAGCGTGCCCATCGGCCCGGCCGCCACTCCGCGCCCCGCAAAACTGACTCTGCGCCCCGCCAGATTTTCGATCAGCCCGGAGGCCATCGCTTCCGCGACGGCGTACGAAACCTCGCGCGTTTCGATTCCATCCGAATTCATCGCGTCGAGCGCCGCGAGGCACCGCTCGCGCATCCGCCGATCTTCGCCTTCCTCGGCGACGATATATCTCGCGATCATCCTTGCGATCGCATCGCGCCACTGCGAGAGCTTCATGCGGCCCGCTCTGAAAGCCTGCGCGTCCGCTATCAGCGCGCGCGCCGCGCTCACGAACGCCTGCGCGGTTGGAATCTCGCCCTCGTCGATTTCCAGCGGCAGCAGATCTCCCGTCGCAGCCGAATTGAACAAACGCGGGTCGCCGCTGCGTTCGCCCGACATGAATACGCCGAGCGCGAGCCGCTTGAGCGCCTGATCCCAGTTGAACAGATTTTTCGGAATATAAGTCGCCGCCAGGTCGTTGGCGTCGGCGCCGAAGAATACGCCCAGCTCTTCGCACCACGCGTCGAGCAGGTCCGGCTCAACTTCCGCGCCGGCGCGGAGGAGCGCAGGATGCTTCAGCAGGCGTAAAACTTCGGTGCGGGTGAAGCGGCCGGACGGCAGCTTCAGGAGAAGTCCGATCGCCTCTGCGACGCGGCTTTGGCGTGCAAGGCTGCGCCCGCTGATCTCGACCGGAATATCGTGAATTCGCGCGAAGACCGACTCGATATGCGGCGCGTAAGCCGCGCATTCGCAGTCGGGAATCAGCAGGCCGATTTCGTGAAAGCGCAGCGGCTTCGGCCCGCGCGCGCTCTGCTCGACAAGCCGCCAGATTTCGTTCGCCACGATCTCGACTTCGCGGCGGACTCCGGGGCACGCGATCAGGCCGATAGCGTCGGCCGGCTCGCCCGAATCCGCGGGCGCTTCGCGCGTGCGATCCAGGATGTCGGCTTGCAGGCGCGCGAGCAGCGAGAAGGAGGCGCCGCGTTCGATATCGATGAAGTGCGGCTCAAAATCGCATTCGCTGATCTCGTTCAGCAATCGGATATATTCGCGGCCCGGCCGTCCCCACAATTCGAGCGCGCGATTATCGGCAGCGCCGAGTTCGAACGGGTCCTCGCATGCGTCGAGGTCGGCTGCGAGCTTGGTCCCGCGGCGAGTCCATCCGTTGCGCGAATTGCGCCGCGAGGTGTCGATATCCTCCCAGAACTCGCGGCACGGGTTGAGCGCGTATATCGAAAGCGCGCCGAGCTTGCCGAGCCGCGCGAATATCCCGGCGTACGCCTGCCCGGGCGCGGCAAGTCCGAAGACGTGCAGTTCGTCGCGCGCCATTTCAGCGAGCGTGCCGTCCGCGATCTCCGCGAAGGCGTCCGGCAGTAACATCCAGTCATGCTCGGCGTCGCCGGTGAATTCTTTTCCCGCCGATCGGCCTTGACCGAAGATGATCCGCCACAGCGCGCGCTGCCACTTCTCAGTCTCGGCGCGATCGGTCGCCGACGCGGTCAGCCGATTGGCCCGCCACTGGCCGGTCATCGCGCCGCGCGAGATGGAGTACTCCTCGAACAGTTTTGCGACTCGCGCCGACAACTCGAAGCATCGCAACTCCGCCTCCGGCGTGCCGGAGCCTCCGGCGTCGATGTACTGCCGGACGGGCGCCAGGGCCGCGTCGGCGCGGCAGGCAGGGTCCGACAGGCAGTTGAAGATCACAATCGCGAGCGCGTCGGCGCCGAGCACGCGCAGGCGCGGATTGGCCTTCTGAGCGATCTCGGTCAGATGCGCCCGGAGAAACGGAAAGCGCAAATTGGCTGCGACGCCAAGACGCTCGGCCACGCGGTATTTCACGAACTGCTCGACCGCCCGATTGGGCACGACGATCGAGATCGGCAGGAGAGGATCGAGCCCCTGGCGGGCGGCGATCGCAAGGGCGAGCGGCTCGATCAGTCCTTCGAGCCGGTTCGAGTAATGTAGCTTGAGCATCCCCGCTTATCTCCGCGTGCCTTGCGCGCGACGCGTGAGGCTGACGATATGACGTTCCGTCCGCATCGTCCATCAATCGGCGCTCACGGGTTAAATCCGATTGCGTGCGAAGCGGCGCCGCGGAACCGTCCTTCGCGTTCGAGGCGAATCGCCTCGCGAAAACGGCGCTTCGCGATCGGTGCGCGCGCTCCACACCCCTCGGGGGCCAGTTTGATGCGGCGACGCAGTATTTGGGCGAGCGCGGCGGCGGTTTTCGCGCTCTCGCGCCGCGCGCCGCCGATCGCATTTTTTTGATACTCGCAACGAAAGTGGAGCACCACTCGCGCCGTCTCGAAAAGATCGCGATTGGCGCGAAACTGGCCGACACGGCGCGGCAAGATACGCTCCGCCCTCGCCGCGAGCGGGCTCGAATCGGATTCGGGTTCTTTCATCGTACCGGACACCTCCATCGCACGGTCAGGCGCTCCCGCGCCGGATCGAAAGACCTAGTGTAGGCCCGCCTGAAGACAGCGGTTGACGCCTGGAGGTACGCTATAATGCGGACGCGCCCAAAGGAGGGCGCGCCGATGGCGAACGAATCGAGGAAACCCAGCTACGCTTCGGGAATCCGCTACGCGCGGATCGCGATGATGCTGTCCGAGGAGCCGCTTGGCGTACCGCTTGCGCGGATTCGGCGCGAGCTGGGCGTCAGCCAACGCACGGTCGATCGCTACGTGCGCGAGTTTCTTCGGATGCGCACGAAACTCGGCCATCAAATCGTCGAGACTTCCGGCGCGGGTGAAAGCCGCCGGTTACGGTTGGTCTCCAGGCGTTCCGTGCCGGGATCGAATATTTATCAGGCGGCGGCGCTCTATTTGAGTCTTGACGTGCTCAAATTTCTCGACGGCACCGTATTGAAATCGGGAGTCGACGACATATGGGATCGCGTGCGCGCCAATCTGCCGCGCGCGTGGCAATTGCGCCTCAAGGATATCCAGCGCAAGTTCTACGCCGTCCAGTACGTGCCCAAGGATTATCATCGCTATGAGCAGCAGATCGATCGGATCCTGCTCGCTCTGCTTCAGGAAAAGCGGCTCCGAATCCACTACACGGCGATCGGCAGGCTCGACGAAACCGATTTGGTTCACGACTTCGACCCGTACACGTTGGTCCAATATCGCGGCGGGCTC
>JAJZAG010000273.1 GCA_021799555.1 Deltaproteobacteria bacterium
CTGCTTGCCGCAAGCGGCGATACGATCGCCGACAAGGTGCTGGGCCAGATCGATTTCACCAAAGGCGCGATCAATCTCGTCAACGCATCGTCGCTCAACTTCCAGGACGGGATCACGATCGATGACGCCGGCCATCTCTACGCCGCCGATCCGAACAACAACCGGGTGCTGGGATGGAACAATGCGGCGAGTTTCGCCGACGGCGCTCCCGCGGATCTCGAGATCGGGCAGGTGGATTTTTATTCCTCTGACTGCAACCAGGGTGAGAATCAGCCGAGCGCGGATTCGCTATGCCAACCCAACGGCGTTGCGGCCGACGCGGCGGGAAATCTGTATGTCGCCGACACCAATAACAACCGGGTGATAGAGTTCGCGACGCCGTTTGCCGGTTTCAGCGGGGCGCAAATTTCGGGACTGTCGGCGGGGGTGGTTTTCGGACAGCCCGACATGCAATCGAACCTCGCCAACAACGGCGGAATCGGCGCGGCGAGCCTTAGCTATCCGTGGGGCGTCGCGGTCGATTTGAGCGGAAATCTATTCGTAGCCGATAATCTCAATAACAGGGTATTGATCTTCGCCGAGCCGCTCGCGGCCTCGCCGCCGAACGTTACCGCGTCGGTCGTGATCGGGCAGACGAACTTCGCCGCGGCGCTATGCAACCAGAGCGCGAATCCGGCGGCCAATCCCGGCGCGGCTACCTTGTGCGCTCCTGAGGGGCTTGCGCTCGATTCGGCGGGCGATCTCTACGTCGCTGATACGAGCAATAACCGTGTGCTCGAATTCGACGCGCCGTTTGCTATCGACGCCTCCGCGCACATGGTTTTTGGTCAGACTTCGGATACCGGCAAATTTGCGAACGCGGGCGGAATCGGCGCCGCGACGCTCAACGGCCCCGCCGGCGTGGCCCTCGATCTCGCCGGCGATCTTTATATCGCCGATACGTTCAATAATCGCGTGCTTGAATTCACCACGCCGCGGACGAGCGGCGTTACCACCGCCGCGATCGTTTTCGGACAGCAAGGCTCGTTCGTCACGAATGCCTGTGATGGAGCGTCGGGCGTGCTCGCGACGGCGCTGACGCTATGCGGTCCGACGGCGGCCGCGCTTGACGGTGCGGGCCGACTGTATGTTTCCGATCAATCGAACAGCAGGATCGTCGAGTACGATACACCGCTGGTCGCCGGCGCGAGCGTCAACCGCGTGTTGGGCCAACCCGACGCCGACCACGACGGCGGCAACGAAGTGAAGCCGCAGGGCCTGGATTTTCCGCAGGCGGTCGCGGTGGACGCTTCCGCGCATCTGTATGTTGCCGACACGCAGAACAACCGTGTGCTGGGATGGAATAGCGCGGCGACGTTCGCCAACGGCGATCCGGCCGACCTTGTGATCGGACAGGCCGACTTCGCCTCGCGCGCGTGCAATCAGGGCGCGACTGCACCGGCCGCCGCCACGCTGTGCTTTCCGACCGGGATAGCCGCCGACCCGAGCGGAAATCTTTATGTATCGGACACCGGCAACAGCCGCGTGCTTGGCTATGCCGCACCCTTCGCGGGGTATAGCGGCGCCCAGATTATCGATCCCGTCGCGACAATCGTGCTCGGGCAGCGCGGAAGCTTCACGATCGGGACGCCGAACTCGGGCGGAATCGGCGCCGGATCGCTCGATCAGCCGCAGGCCCTCGCCTTCGACGCGGCAGCCGATCTGTACGTCGCCGACACCGCCAATAATCGCGTGCTCGAGTACAGTCATCCGGTCGCGAGCGCTGAAGCGGCAAGCCATGTTTTCGGACAGGATCAGACCGGGAGCAATTTCACCGGCGGCCAGTGCAATCAGGGCGCTGGCACCGGCGGTCCGGCCAGCGCGACGACGCTCTGCCTGCCCGAAGGCGTCGCGGTCGATAGCGGGGGAAATCTCTACGTCGCCGATTCCGACAATAATCGCGTGCTCGAATACAATTCTCCCCTCACGATCGTCAGCGGACTCGCGGGCAGCGGCGACGTTACCGCCGACGTCGTGTTCGGGCAGAGCGACTTCGCCGCGAACACCGCCAACGCTCCGTCGGGAGTTCCCGGGGCGGGCACCCTGGAGTTTCCGCAAAGCGTGGCGGCCGATTCGCTTGGAAATCTCTACATTGCCGATACTTCGAATACCCGCGTGCTCGGATTTGTGACGCCGCTCAAGAATCCGGCGGCGCCCAACACCACGGCTACGATCGCATTTGGACAAGACGGCGCGTTCGATTTTACCGACACGGTATGTAACGGCTTCAGCACTCCCACCTCCTCGCCGAGCGCATCGAATCTATGCGAGCCTTCTGGAATCGGCGTCGATCTGTTGGGCAATCTCTACGTCGCCGATACCGACAACAGCCGCGTCTTGGTGTTCGACCAACCCATCCCGTTTACTGGTTCGACGCCAAGTCCAACTGCCTCTGCGACTCCATCGCCATCCGCAACCTCAACTCCGACCGCTTCCGCGACGCCCACGCCGACCGCGACAACCACCTCGACCCCCACGGCATCGGCCACCGCGACAGTTACGGCGACCGCAACTCCAACCATGACGGCCACTGCGACATCAACTTCGACCGCGACGCCAACGTCGACTGCAACTGCCACTTCCACGCCGACCGCAACCGCTACGGCCACTTCGACGCGGAGCGCCACTCCAACCGCGACTCCGACCTCGACCGGCACGCCGACGGCCACCGCGACCGCAACCGCCACGGCGACGCCGACCGCGACGCCGACAATTGACCCGACCCCAACGGCAACACCGACCGTCGTACCCTTCTCGCTCAAGGTCGCTCCGGCAAGGCTCAACTTCGGCAAAGTGAAACTGGGTTCGAGCAAGACCAAATCGGTCAAAGTCATGAACAAGGGCAAACGCTCCGAGCCGATTCAAATCGAGACCTACGGTTCCACGGCAGGCTTTACCGTCGCCAATCAATGTCCCGCCACACTGCCGCCAAAGGGCCGATGCGCCTTCGTCGTGACGTTCAAGCCTTCTGCGGCGAGTACTATTCAAGGCGTCTTGACGATCTACGACAACGCCGAAAACGGCCCCCAGCAAGTGATTCTCGTCGGCGCGGGGAAAGCACCACAGCGCTAATCGCGCTTGGCGCGCTCCAGCGCATTACCGAGCGCGCATCGACGGCGCGTCCGGACCGTAGCGAGATTCCCGTAAAGCGCGCAGACTTGACCCCAGGTCAGCCCTTGAATAGATGGGCTAAGCTTATCTACTGTCGGGCATTGGTTTTCCGGGAAAATTCCCGTGGAGGAAGCTAAAGGTGGCGACCAGGATTGGGATCAACGGCTTCGGACGAATAGGGCGGATGTTCTTTCGCGCGGCGTTGCAAAAAAGCAATCTTGAAGTAGTTGCCGTCAACGATATCACCAGCGCCGCAACGCTGGCGCATCTGCTCAAATACGACTCGGTTCACGGCGCGCTCAAGCAAGAGGTCCGCGTAGACGGAACCAATATCGTGATTGACGGCAAGCCGATCGCGGTTCTCGCCGAGCGCGATCCGGCCAAGCTGCCGTGGGCAAAGATGGGCGTGCAGGGCGTCGTCGAATCGACCGGGCTATTCACCGCGCGTGAGAAGGCGGCGATGCATCTGGCCGCGGGCGCGAAGAAGGTGATAATCAGCGCACCCGCCGACGGCGCCGACGTGACGCTATGCCTCGGTGTCAACGAGAAATCCTACGACCCCGCCAAACATCATGTCATTTCGAACGCCTCGTGCACGACCAACTGTCTTGCGCCGGTCGCGATGGTGCTGCATGAGAATTTTGGAATCGTGCACGGCTTGATGACCACCGTGCACGGCTACACCGCCGATCAGAATCTGCAGGACGGACCGCATCACGACCTCCGCCGCGCGCGCGCGGCCGCGGTCTCGATGGTGCCAACCTCGACCGGGGCGGCCAAGGCGATCGGATTGGTGCTCCCGGCGCTCAAGGGCAAGCTCGACGGAATCGCGGTGCGCGTGCCGACGCCCAACGTTTCGATCGTCGATCTGACCGCGACTCTCGAACGCGACGCCGACGACAAGGCGATCAACGCCGCGATGAAACGCGCCGCCGAAGGTCCGCTCAAGGGCATCCTCGGCTACAGCGAGGCTCCGCTGGTCTCGATCGATTTCAATGGCAACCAGAATTCGTCCACCTTCGATGCTCCGCTCACCAAGGTGTTGGGAAACCGCCTCGCCAAGGTGTTTTCCTGGTATGACAACGAGTGGGGATACTCGAACCGGCTGGTCGATATTGCCGCATACGTGACGGCCGGCTTATAAACGCAGAGCACGTAGTCGGCTCCGGAATTTCCCATGGCGATCCTTCCCGTCACCGCACTCAAGCTCGAAGGTCATCGCGTGCTTGTGCGATGCGACTTCAACGTACCGCTCGGCGACGTCAGCCCGGCGCCGGAGGCGGCGAACCCTGCGCCGGGCGCGGCGCGCAAAATCACCGATCCGGCGCGAATCGACGCGAGCCTGCCGACGATTCGCTACATTCTTGAATCGGGAGCTGTCGCCGTTTTGTGTTCTCATCTTGGCCGCCCCAAGGAACGCTCGCCGCAATTAAGTCTCAAGCCGGTCGCCGAGTATCTGAGCATCGCGCTTGGACGCAAGGTGGCGCTCGCGCCCGATTGTATCGGCGACGTGACGGGCAGGATGATCGCGGCGCTCAAGCCTGGTGACGCGATCCTGCTTGAGAATCTGCGCTTCCATGCCGAAGAAGAGGCCAACGACCGCGACTTCGCGCACGAACTCGCCAGAGGCAAAACCGCCTACGTCAACGACGCGTTCGGCAGCGCGCATCGCGCGCACGCCTCGACGGTCGGCGTGACGGAACTTCTGACTGAACGCGCGGCGGGCTTCCTGATGATTCGCGAGCTCGAGGCGCTTCGCGCCGTCACCGAAAATCCCGCACGCCCGATGGTGGCGATTCTGGGCGGGGCGAAGGTCTCGGACAAGATTGAACTGATTAAGAATCTGCTGCCGCGGGTGGACACGATCCTGCTCGGTGGTGCGATGGCGTACACGTTTTTGCGCGCACAGGATATCGCCGTGGGTCGCTCGCGCGTTGAAGAAAACAAGCTTGCG
>JAJZAG010000274.1 GCA_021799555.1 Deltaproteobacteria bacterium
GTAGCCTGGCAGCGACGGCGCGATGACCGTGAATGAATCTCTCGGATCGCCGCCGTACGCGCCCGGGTCGGTCAACATCGGGATGATATCCATGAACTCAACAATCGATCCCGGCCACCCGTGGATAAGCAAAACTGGTTTGGGATTTGGACCGCGCCCGGGCTCATGAATAAAATGGATTTTGAGCCCGTCGATATCGGCGTGATATTGCGCGAAGCGGTTGATACGCGCCTCCTGAGCGCGCCAGTCATAGCGGGTGCGCCAGTAATCCACGACTTCGCGCATATAGGCCAGGTTCGAGCCGTATTCCCATCCGGTGTCCGGAACTTCATCGGGAAACCGCGTACGCTCAAGCCGCACGCGCAGATCGGCGATTACCTCTTCTGACACGGCGACTCTAAACGGCTCGACGCTATAACCCATAGTCTATTCCCCAGCTCGAACAGCCAAAGTGGTACAGCGAAAGGCGTTAAGGCGTCAAGACAAATCAGGCTCTGCACCAGTAGCGTCACGAAGGTGTTTCATGCGATAGAAGCGCCAATCAATTTTTTTCCAGACTCGATTTACGGAGGCATCAAGATGGCAGACGGTAGACTCGCAGGCCGCGTCGCTGTAATAACCGGCGGAGCGTCCGGGATCGGTAAGGCTACGGCCGAACTGTTTGCGAAAGAAGGCGCCAAGGTTGTGATTGGAGACCTGGCCACAAGCGCAGGCGCCAAAGTCGCGGAGAAGATGGGCGCGGTATTCTTCCCGACCGATGTTAGCAAGTCCGAAGACGTTGATGCGCTTGTCAAGACCGCAACCGACAAGTATGGCCGGCTCGACGTTATGTTCAACAATGCGGGAATCGGAATCGGTTCTCCCCTGTTGGGCACGACCGCCGAGGATTACTACCGCACCATCCGTATCGACCTGGACGGCGTCTATTGGGGCTTGCAGGCGGCGGGCAAAGTGATGGTTGCTGCAGGACGCGGCGCGATCGTTAATACTGCGTCCGTCGCCGGACTTATCGGATCGACCGGGTTATCGGCATACAACGCGGCCAAGCACGGTGTGGTCGGCCTCACGCGCAACGCCGCGCTCGAGTTCGCACCGTTCGGCGTCCGCGTCAATTGCATCTGCCCGGGCGTAATCGAAACTCCGCTGGTGATGGACAACTTCGCCGTCGTCGAAGGTGCGCGCAAAATGCTCGACGCGATGCATCCGCTCGGCAGAATGGGACAGCCGCAAGAGGTCGCCAAGGCGGTGCTGTTTCTAGCCTCCGATGACGCTTCGTTCGTCACCGGCCATGCACTCGCTGTGGACGGCGGAATGATGGCGGGGCTTGGCGCGGGCAACGCGTTCAATCAATAAGCGACCGCAAACGGCTGACTACTACTTCGGCGCAAGCGCTTGTTTGACAAGGTCGCTTGCCAGCCTGCCATCGAGGCGGGCACCGAACCGTTCGCGCAGCGCCTTCATAACGGCGCCCATCTGGTTGGTGCCGCCGGCGACGATTTCAGTCACGGCGGCGCTGACCTCATCGGGCGAAAGCTCGGGCGGAAGATACCCTGCCAGAATATTCGCCTCAGTCTCATTCTGCTCAATCAGATCGGCGCGATTGGCTTTTTTCGCGAACTCGAGCGCCTCGGCGCGGCGTGCGCGCTCGCGCTTGATTATCTGGACGATCTCGGCCTCATTGGCGTCGCGCCGGACGTCTTTCTCGACCCTCGAGATCTCCGACAGCACGCCACGAATCGTCATCGTGCGCGGCTTGTCGCCGCTCTTCATCGCGGTTTTCAAATCATCTTGAAGCTTCTGTTTCACGGCCTAAATCATTTTGCGCACGGTGTCGCGGCGCGAGGCGAACGATCTGCACCCCTCCGACTTGTCGTGCCGGCTCGAGTCCGTTTCGGAGCCGCGCGCCTCAATCAATACCCGCGTCGCTACTTCTTTTTCGTCGCGGCAGCCGGAGCAGCCACGTCTTCCCATTTCGCTGGCTCTGATGCAACGAACTTAGTTCCGTCGAGTTTGTAATTGAAAATCAACGCCTTCTTGCTTCCGGTCGCCCTGCCCCGCCCCGAGCCGCCTTTGGCAAGTTTGTACTCGCTGCCGGTCAGCTTGGCGACCACGTTCAGTTGACCTCCCTTGCGGGTCGGAATGTAACTAAACGCCGCGTGCTCGAGGTCAACATACGGCTGCCCAGAAGTCTTTTTGTCGCTTTCCTGATCGAGGAACGGATCGGAGTCATTCGCAACCGCGTCCTGCAGCGCTTTCTGCTGCGCCGGCGTCAATGGATTATGCATCGACGGTCCGGGCGCCATCCGCGCAGGTCCACCACTGCTTGCTCCACCGCCGACGTTCAGGTCTTTTTTGACTTCGATCGCGTGCGCACCATCCGGCACCAGCATAGCGCACAGCACCATCGTTACGATCGCGGCTTCGATCGCCGCTCTCATCACTCCTGTCTTCATCGCTCCTGCCTTAAAAGTCATTGTCGTCGTACCCCCGCACTCGGCACGGCCTGTCACAAATGGCCCGAAATTGTTAGCAGCCGTTGCAAAAGGAGATTAGCACGCGCACCAATAATGCAAAGAGCCGGGCCGTCGCCGATCAATTCGAGGTTTCCCGCAGCATGAAATGGATCGGCACAATCGTCCAACTTTCGACCGCAACGCCGTCGCGGCGCGCGGGGATGAATTTCCATCGTCGCCGCACCGTCTCGAGCGCAGTTTCATCGAGAGCCCGAAAGCCCGAACTCACCAAAAGTTCGACTCGTTCTACCGCGCCGTCGGCGGCAATCAAAACATGCAGCGTGACTGTTCCCTGCTCGCCCCGCCGCCGCGAGCGAGCAGGATAAAGCGGTGCCGGAATGTACCCATAATCGGCCCGCACCCTGCTATCGCCACTCGCATCGTTGCCTCGGCCGACGAAACCGCTACCTGTCCGGGCGCCATGCGCCGCCGTACCTGAGAACGCGCCAGCGTCGCCAACAGCGGAATTGGCGACGCCCGGATTCGAATGCGGTATCGCTGCGGCTGGACTGGGTTCGTCCCTCGGATTGCCACGATTTTCGCGCAGCCGCAGCCCCGTTGCTTCCCTTTCTGCAGGCGCGACTGGCGCGAGCGCCGCTTCACGCATGTGCCGCTTTTGATGGATTCGGCTTGCGCCACGCGCAATTAACGGTATGGCGATAGGCTCTTCCGGCGGCGACACCGGACCGGGATCGAACCGTTGCAGCGCCCCTCCGCTATGCGCCGACGCTCCACAGTGCGCGCTGCCCATATCAATCACATACGCAAGCATCCATCGATGCCTGTGCGGGACGGCGCGCGACGCGACAAATATGAGCATCGCAAAGACCACAGCGTGGACGACGACTGATCCCGCAAGGGCCGCAAATTGCCGCTTGGGCCGGGCGTATCCAACGCCCGCGTCGCTCGGCCGACCCACCTGACCGGAATTAATCCTTTTCATCTTGCGATGCGCTTTCCACTCGGCTGGGCACAATCAATTTTCGGTAAGGACGCGTCAGGAACACGAGCACCACGTCGGAGCCGACTGCGGCCCATGGCCGCCGAAGCCTTCCTCGCCCGCGAAGGCCGCAGCGGCTCCATCGATCCAACCCGTGGGCTGCGCTTCAAGCCGCTCACTCGAAATGCGCGACCACGTACGGTTGCGGGGCACTACCGGCCTTTCGCGCGATATCCCGAAACCAATCAAACGCGAGCCTAACCGCGCGGGAGGCGGAGTCAAGCGCCAAGCGATCAAAATCAAGAACACCCTGACCCTGAAAGAGAGGCTCGCGAATTCTGGTTTGACTTTGGCGGGCAATCCGGGCTATGAGTTTTTGTTCAGATTATGAATCCTAATTCATCACCGTGCAGGTATCGCCGTCGATGAGCGTGCGCGAACGGCATCGGCGCGAGCGGGCAGCGCGCGGCCAAGCGATCTTGGCTGCTGCCGCACGGGTCTTCTCCCGTCACGGCCTTGAGGGCGCTACGATCGAGATGGTCGCGCGCGAAGCGGAAGTCGCAGTCGGCACGATCTATCTTTACTTCGCGTCGCGCGACGACCTGTACTTGAGCCTGGTCGCCGAGCGAGGCGAAGGTCTTCGAATGCGGTATCTGGAAATTCAAGCGAGAGGTCTGGGACCACTTGAAGAGCTTTACGCAATCGCGGCCGCCTATCTGGATTATCTGCGCGAATCCCGTGAACTCTTTATCTCTCAGCAGTCCGTGAGTTACGCGCAGCTCCAAAAACGCCTGCACCGTCCTTCGGAACTGCGTCACTTCGGCCGCGTAATTGAGCAGGGGCACGAAGTCTTCGCGCTTTATGAAAAGACTGTGCGCCGGGTCGTTGAAGCTGGTTTAATCGCACACCCGATGGGAGTGACTCGGACCGCCGCGATCATCTGGGCAACGCTCAACGGCGCCTTCATGCTGATGGGTAACGACAGTTTCTTCCGCGACGTAACGGGTCTTTCAACCGAACACTTCATCGAAGAGGCGCTCGAATCTCACTTGGCCGGAGCGCATCAGGGCACAGGCGAGCCGCTTGTCGTCCCGTCCGCCAATCGGAAATCACGCGCGGCGAGGGCCGTCAGCAACCACCACGGCAAAATTTCAAAATCCGCAATCCCCGTCGCGCGAAATATCAGGGAAGCAAAGCTTAAAAGCCAGGATGTCACAGATCGGATCTTGGACAAGACCGATGCGATTGCGTCCGCCTCGTGAGGGCGCGGCGAACGCCAAGGAGAAAAGCGCATGAAGTTTACATGGTTCCATTTGATGCCGTACCGGTTCTTGCCGGAAGATTTCAAGGATAAGTACCGTAGCGTGTGGGTCGATATCCCGCGCAATCTGTACGATCCGAAACTCGGCCATCGACTCTACAACGATTATCTCGATCAGCTCGAATACGCTGACAGCGTGGGCTTCGATGGGCTCGGCGTAAACGAACATCATCAAAACGGCTATGGGATGATGCCGTCGCCAAACCTGATGGCCGCGGCGATGACGCGGCGCACGCGCAACGCCAACCTTGTGGTGCTCGGCAACTCGATCGCGCTCTACAATCCACCGATTCGGGTCGCCGAGGAATTCGCGATGCT
>JAJZAG010000275.1 GCA_021799555.1 Deltaproteobacteria bacterium
TTTCGGCGTGTCGCTTAGAGCCGCGACTTGCGCCAACGCAGAGCGAATTGCGGAAACGACCAACTGGTGTTCGTTGCGATTCTTGTCCGACGCGAGCAGCCACTCGCCCAAGCGACGGTCCTCATCGGGGGTAGCGCCGCGCGGTGCGGATCCGGCAAGCGCGCCCGACCTGACCTCCTCGCCGGCGACTTTGGCCAGCAACTCCGGCGAGGAGCCAACGAAGCTGCTCTCGGCGCCCTTGATCCAAAAGCTGAAACAGGAAGGACGCGCCGAGCGTGCAGCTTTCACTATTAGCGTGGGATCGATCGGATGAAACCCAATCGCGTCGACGCTGCGGGCGATCACTACCTTGCTTAGAGCCTTGGCCGCGATCAGGTTACGAACGCACTCGACGCGCTGGCGCCAGAGTTCCCGTTGCCACGGAATCAAGTTACGCATGAGCGTGAGATTCGCCGCTGTCGCTTGGCGCTCAGCGGCTTGTTTCAATTCAAGGCGACCTCCGCAACCGGCCTCCCAAGTTCTGGTCACGCGGGATACCCCAGCCTGGCGGACCAAAAGCAGTTGCGGCACCACGAGCCGCAATTCAGGAAAGTCGCGCCACATGCCACCCGTGCGATTTTCGTTACTGAAAGCAAACCCTCCGACCACCATCCGATCCGCCTCAACCGCGCCGACCGACCGAATCGCGCCGAGAAGAGCGAGGGCTTCGCGCGAAGCCTCGCTAAAACGATTCGGCCCGGATGACACCAGTTCGGCGGCGATCCCGATGCCCGCGATCGCGAGGTTCTGACTTTCGAGATAAAAGATCGGTTCGCCACAATACGCGGCGGCGATCGGCAACAGATCGGCAGGAGAGGTGCTGATCGACGTGGTGCTGTACAGCTCGCGTTGCATCGGTTTCAGCCTTGGTCCGCAGCACGGCGTCCGCTGATGAGCTGTACGGCACCATGAAGCAGGCGTTGCTTGCGAAGATTTTCAAAGCCTGCCGTTTGCAGAATCTCGAAGAGGCTGCTTTCGCAGGGTAGATAGACGACCGACGATGAAAGATACGAATAGGCCCGGCGGTCGGCTATGAGGCGTCCGAGCAGTGGCAGCAGGGCATGAAAGTAAACGCGATAGACGACCCGAAGAAGCGCATTGCGCGGGCTGTCGACTTCGAGCAGCGCGATCCGCCCTCCCGGCTTGAGTACCCGCGCGCATTCAAGGAACACACGAGCCAGGTCGGTGAAGTTACGCAGAGCAAAGCCCGTAACAATCGCGTCGCACGAAGCGCGGGCCAAGGGGAGTGCGAGCGCATCTCCACGCACCAGCGCGCAACCGATGTTGCGCCGTCTTGCCTCCCGCAGCATCCCGTCCGAAAAATCCAGACCCACGACAAACGCCACGCGCGCGATGGCTTCGTTTGCCAAATCGCCCGTGCCGCATGCGAGATCGAGCATTGCAGCACCCGGCTTAAGCCCAAGCGCTTCGATCGCGCGGCGGCGCCAAACGCGATCCATCCCGAACGTCATCAGCCGGTTCATCAGGTCGTAGCGCGGCGAGATTCTGTCGAACATCGCCTCGACGAATGCAGCCTTGCTGCCGTCGGAAGGTAAAGTCCTCACCAACGCAGCCTCAGGCGAAGATCGGAAGCGGCGCGGCTTGCAATTTCGAGAGCGCGATGCTCCTTGCCCCGCTTGAGCCGGCGCAGCGCACGCGCGACCAGCACGCGTTGAAAGTGATGCGCGACCAGCGCAGTTACGACAGGGAGCAGTTCCCTGAACGCTTCGGCGACCTGTTCCGGGTCAGCATCAACCTGACGCCTGCCACTCTTGCGCACGTAGTCGTTGAAGAGATCAATCGCATCGTCAACCGATTTGCGCACGGCCCGATCGTGGCGCAGCGCGAGCCCCAGCAACTTGCGTATCGGGATGCCGCGCTTGACGAACTTGAGCGCGCCGCGCGCCGTTTGCACCTCGGCTTCAGAGTAGCGGATGCTGCCGTCTTCCTGACGCAGGGCCTCGAGTAGTCCGCTGCGCTCGACGAGACCGATCAAGGTGCGTGGCACGCCGAGCATCTTCGCCAACTCCGCCGCGGTGTAACACGACGCCGTGGTTTCCTTCTCGATTGCCAGCAGCAGCGCCCGGTCGGATTGCGGATGCTCGCCCTTGGCGAGCAACGTCGAAATAACTTTGAGCGGCAGACCCTTCGCCGACATCGAGCGGATCAATCGCAGGCGATCGAGATGGGAATCGTCGTAGATCGCAAGCCGTCCCTCGTGGATCGGCGGATGCAGCGAGCCGATCGACTGGTAGTAGCGGATGGTATCGACTGAGAAGCCCGAGACCGCGACTAATTCGGCCAGCTGATATCTCATGAGCATTAACTCTTAGAGTATTTGCTCATAAGGTTCAAGAAGCCGGCGAAGCTCCATCTCTCGGGCGGCTGCCGAGCTGTTGTGACGATCGTTATTCAGAACACGGTTCGATTATCGATCTAAGAGCGGTTGGCTGTTGCTTCCGAAAGCTCTTGCGCGAATATCCCCTCCACCTATCCGCTCCAGCCGGAGCGGGGGTCGCGGTCAAGAGCGGCGTAAGCCCGCGCGCCAAACGCGCAAGATACTTGCAAGAGCCGCGCAATGGTTTACTCAGGAGACGGGCGCGACGCGTCGCCACGCTCGCAGCGGCCAACCCAGTCGCGCATCCGATTTCGACGATGTTCCGCGTCTCGCCCCGAGAGCTCTTCGCATTGATTCGTTATGGCCTGAATTGGATCGCACGCGGAGCAAGCAGGGCGGGTTGCGAGATAATCCGGTAGGCGTTCTCCGCCCATTCGCAGATCCATCGGCGTGTGTCGCGCGGGTCGATCATTTCCTCCATCTGGAAGCGGTTAAGCGGGCCGATCGGTCCGCGCGCGCTCTCGATGCGCGCGTTGATTTCCGCGCGCATCGCGGCGGGGTCGGCGGCCTCGGCAAGTTGGCGTTTGTAGGCGGCCTCGATTCCGCCCTCCGGCGGGATTCCGCCGACATCGGCGGCGGGCCACACGACGCGCGCGCTAGCGCCGCTGCGGGGCGTCGCGTAGTTATTGCCGGCAACGCCAAAACTGCGGCGCATGATCACGGTAAAGATCGGCACCTCGACCTGCGCGAACGCGATCATCCATTCGCCCCCTTTGCGGATCGTGCCGGAAATCTCGTGCTCAAGTCCCACTGCGAAACCCGGATTATCGATCAGGTTCAGCACCGGCAGATGAAACAAATCGCACAGGTCGAGATGGCGCTTGAGCTTGTCGCATCCGTCAGCGGTCAACGCGCCGCCGTTGACATGCCGGCAGTCGGAAGCGATCACCCCCATCGGATAGCCGCCAAAGCGCACGAGGCCGACGATTTGGTCGGTGCCCCACAGCGGCCCAATCTCGAAAAACGAGCCGCGATCCGCCATCAGCCGGATCGCACGGCGCATGTCGAATGTCGTCGTGCGCTTGCGCGGAATAATCGTGAACAACTCTTCCTCGCGGCGATCGATTGGATCTGCCGGGTCGCGCTGCAGCACCGGCGGCGCTTCGTACACGCTCGAAGGCAGGTAAGAAAGAAACCGCTTCGCCATCGCGACCGCCTCTGCTTCCGACTCGGCGAGATTGTCCACCGAGCCGTTGCGGCAATGGACCTGCCAACCGCCCAACTCCTCCTTCGTGATGTCGTAGCCCATCGCGTGGCGCACGACCGGCGGCCCCGCCACGAAGAGCTGTGCGATATCGCGTACCATCACGGAGAAATGGCCGAGCACCGCCTTGGCGGCTCCGATTCCCACCACGCTGCCGAGCAGCAGATTCACCACGGGCACCTGGCTTAGCTGCGATACGTACATGCTGCTGCCAAGATGCCCCGGCAGAAACGAGCCGCCTTCGCCGGCCACCCGGGGACGGCCCGCGACAATCGTGCCGGAGCTTTCCAGCGCGGCACTCTCGCCCGCCCTCTGCTGCTTCGGCACCATCGCGGCCACGCTGCCGCCGCCCGACGAGCCGTCGAGCAATCGGACCGAGGGGCATTTGAGATCGAGCGAGAGCCGGTCGAGATGCGCGCTTTTCGCCCCGATCGCGCCGTCGGCATGCCCTCCGCGCGAGGTGAAATCGTCGGCACAGACGACGGCTGTCCGCCCCTCGATTTTGCCCCATCCGCCGACATGATTGGCAGGTGTGAAGCCGGTCACCCTCCCCTGCTCGTCATAGTCCGCAAAGCCGGCGAGGCTGCCGACCTCGCGAAAGCTGTCCGCATCGAGCAGAAGTTCGATTCGCTCGCGGCAGGTCAGCTTGCCGCGCGAGCGCTGGCGGACGACGCCTGGATCTTTGGAATCGGGTGCGAAGCGGCGATGCGCGATCGCCTGTAATGCGCGCACTTCGGCGAGCATCGGCGCCCACGTATCGTCGCCGTAGCTGCGCGGCGCGGCCGTCTTTCCGTCCTGCATGGTTGGAGCGATCGCCGCAACGACCTGTCCGGCCGCGATCGTGGCGCCAACCTCAGCGGGGCTGAGATTGGTTACGATTCCGGCGCATGGCGCTGTAATCGCGGTTTCCATCTTCATCGCGCTTACGACCATCAGAGTCGCGCCGGCATCGACCGCGTCGCCAGGATTCACGGCGACTTCCACGACGCTGCCCGCGATCGGGCTTTCGACGCCCTCCTCCCCGCTTCGGACGGCAACGCCGGCTGCGGGCGTCTGCGTCCGGGCCAGTGCGAATGCGGGTTTACCGCCGCCCAGCGCCGATGCCTGCTGCTCGAGTAACGCGAGCGCGCCGGACACGGTGGATTGCGCGCCATCGGGAGCGGCGAGCTCGGGATGCTCGGCGAACAGTGTGGTTCGCGCGTGGCCGGCGCGGACCGCCGGATGCGACAGAATCGCGCGTAGCTGGCGCAGATTCGTCGGCAGCCCGGCAATATGGAACTCATCGATCGCGCGCACCGCGCGGTCGAGCGCCGAACCGAACGAATGCGCCGAATTCGATTTGCAGATCAGCTTGGCAAACATCGGATCGAACTGCGGCGGCGGCGCGTAGCCACGATAACCGCACGAATCGACGCGAAC
>JAJZAG010000276.1 GCA_021799555.1 Deltaproteobacteria bacterium
CCGTACAGGTCGGGAAAATCCGGGATTTCGAGTAAGGGTGCGCCGGTATCGCGGCGGATGCGAGCGGCGGCCGCGCGCGAACGCGCGGCAAGCGCGAGCGCGCCGTGGGCGATTTCGCGCAAATGCGCGCGCGCGCGCGAATCCGCGCCGTCGGCGCGATCACCGAGGGTTGCGTCGATCTCGGCTGCGCCGTAAGCGGCGGACGCGATGCGATTGAGGATGAGCGCCGACGGCGCGAGATCGATCGCGGCCAATGCGGCGTGCATCTCGAGTGCCTCCGACATCGCGAGCGAATCGGCGGTGGTGACTTCCGCGAACGCGCACGTCGCACGGTCGCGCAGCCATCGACCGATATTGGCGGCCTCGGCGCCGACTACGCTTTGACCGAATGTCGCGCGCGCCGCCGACGGCATCTTGAGCAGCGCGAGTGCCTGCCCGCTCGAGGGCGCATCGACGATAATCGAATCCCAGACGTGGCGGCGTCGCTCTTTGCGTCCGCTTTCGTAATAAATCTTGCCCAGCATCATCAACTCGCGCAGGCCGGGCGCCGCCTGGACGAAGAATTGATAGAGGCGGCTGGCGAAGATCGCGCGCAAGACGACTCGCGCCGGCACGACGAGGGCGAGATATTCTTCGAGCGCATGGCCGCCGTCGAGGAGCATCGTGAAGAGATTCGGCGCCGCTTCGATGGGCGCGTAGGAACGTTTGACGCCGAGCGCGCCGGCAGCGGGGGCGCGCGCGTCGGTTTCGATCAGCAGCGTGCGCGCTCCCGACCTCGCTCGCGCGGCCGCCAGCGCGGCGGAAATGGTGGTTTTCCCGACGCCGCCCTTGCCGAGGATGAAGACTACGCGGCAGTCAAATCGCGGAGCGGACATGGCCGGAGCGCAGCGCCCGCTAGAAGAGTGAAATGGCGGCCGGCGCCCGCCGCGAGGCGGCTGCGCGTTCTACCATCGCAGTAGATTTGCGCCCCAGGTCAAGCCGCCGCCGCACGCGTTGAGCATCACCAGGTCGCCGTCGTGAATCCGCCCGAGTTCGACAGCCTCATCGAGCGCGATCGGCACCGACGCGGCCGAGGTGTTTCCGTAGCGCTCGATATTGATGAATACCTTTTCGGGCGGCAGGCCGAGCCGTTCGGCGACCGCCTTAATAATCCGCATGTTGGCTTGATGGCCGACGACAAGGCTGACGTCGCCAAGGTTGATGCGGGCGCGTTCGGCGACCTGGCGGCTGACTTCCTCCATGCTCTTGACGGCGATTTTGAATAGCTCGGGGCCTTTCATCTTGATCGCGTCGTCCGGATTGCGGCGGATTTCCGTGTCGAGCGTGGCGCGAACTCCCGTGGCGCGCAGCGACAACAAATCCCAATGACGCCCCGAAGAGCGCAGCAGGCTTGACAAAAGTCCGCGCGGACCCGGTTCGGAGACGATTACCGCCGCGCCGGCGCCGTCGCCAAAGAGCACGGCGGTGCGGCGATCGTTCCAATCGACGAAGGTCGAGAGCGCGTCGGCGCCGATGACGAGGACTTTCGCGAAATCGCCGGCGCGCATGTGCGCGTCGGCAACCGAGAGCGCGTAGATGAAACCGGAGCAGGCGGCGGCGACGTCGTAGGCGGGAATCGAGTCGGCGCCCAAGAGGGTCTGCACCTGGCATCCAAAGGATGGAAAGGCGAATTCCGACGAAACCGTGCCGACGATTATGGCGTCGAGATCCGACGGCTTGAGTCCCGCGCGTTCGAGCGCGGTCCGGCTGGCGGCGGCGGCGAGTTGCGCCAGCGGCTCGTCCGATCGGAGCGTATAGCGCTGTCCGATTCCGGTGCGCGAGCGAATCCAGTCGTCGCTGGTTTCCATGAAGCGTTCGAGGTCGCGATTGGTAACGGCGGTGCGCGGCAACGCGCGCCCGGTCGCAATAATTCTGGAACCCATCGAAACGAAAACCTAATTCGCGGGCCGGAAGGCCAGCGTCGTGTTGGTGCCGCCAAAGCCGAACGAGTTATTCAGCGCGATACGGATTTTGGCGGAACGCGGCTGATTGGGCACGTAGTCCAGATCACATTCGGGATCGGGATGCTCCTGATTGATCGTGGGCGGAAGCATCGCGCGCTGAATCGCAAGAATCGTATAGACCGATTCAATCGCGCCCGCCGCACCGAGCGTGTGCCCGGTCATCGATTTGGTCGAACTGATCGCAACCTTTGCGGCGCGCTCGCCGAAGACCTTCTTCACCGCCTGAGTCTCGGCGACATCGCCCTGCTCGGTCGAGGTGCCGTGGGCGTTGATGTAGTCGACCTGGTTTGGATCGAGATCATTTTCCTCAAGGCACATCTGCATGCATCGCGCGGCGCCGCGGCCCTCCGGAGAGGGTGAGGTGATGTGATAGGCGTCGGAGTTGGCCGCGTAACCGCAAATTTCGGCAAGGAGCGGCGCGCCGCGTTCGAGCGCGGCCTCGCGTTCCTCGAGAATCAGTGCGGCGCCGCCCTCGGAGATTACGAAGCCGTCGCGGTCCTTGTCGAACGGGCGGCTTGCGCGCTCCGGGGCGTCGTTGCGCGTCGATAGCGCGCGCATCACGCAAAATCCTCCGACGCCGAGCGCGGTCAGCGCGGCCTCCGAACCGCCGGCGATCGCTGCGTCAAGGTAACCAAGCCGGATCATCCGGTACGCTTCGCCGATCGCGTGGCTGCCCGAGGCGCATGCGCTGGTGGTGGTGAAGCTCACGCCGCGCGCGCCATAGCGAATCGAGATCTGCCCGCAGGCGAGGTTCGAGATCAGCTTGGGAATGAAAAACGGCGTGACGTGCTTGAGTCCGGTGACGAGGAACTGCTTGTGATATTCCTCGATCGTGCACAGGCCGCCGATTCCGTTGCCGATCAGCACGCCGACTTTCTCGGCGTTTTCCTCGGCGATCTTGAGGCCCGACTGGCGCATCGCCTGCTCGCTGGCCGCGACAGCGTACTGGATGAACAAGTCCATCTTTTTGACGTCGCGCTTTTCGACCCAATCCTCGGCGTTGAATCCCTTGACCTCGCCCGCGATCCTGGCGGGGAACTGAGACGCGTCGAAGCGCGTGATCGGACCGATGCCCGAACGCGCGTGCATCAGGGCGTCCCAGTTCTCTTCGATTCCGATACCGAGCGGAGTCACCAGCCCGGTTCCCGTCACCACCACCCGGCGATCCAGTATTTTTCTCATCGATGCGCTAGCTACCTCCGTGGCCGATGGCAACCATCATGGACCAAATCGCGATTGGGGAAAAGCAGGCGCGGCCCGATTGGCGCGATGCGCGATCTCGCGCAGAGTTAACTTGAACGCCGAGTCAAACAAGTGAAACAATTGCGGAGTGAGCCGGGACGCAGACGCGATCGACGCCTTCCTGAAACTCGCCGACAGCCTTGGCGAGCTTGAAGTCGTGATCGGCCCGCGCGCGCGTGGTGCGGTAGGCGAGGTGCGCGCGGCGCTGCGCGAGGCCGTCACGATGCGCGAGCGGGGCGACCTGCGGGGCGCGCTCGAAGCAATTCGGCGCGCGATGAACCGGCTCGCCGCGCTCGGCGCCGAACTCGATCCGGGCGAGGGCGCGATGATGCGCGTGATCGCGGAGCGGTTCGCGTCGGCGCTATCGTTCGGCGACAAAGGCGAAGCCAAAGGGGCCGTCAATGTGATGCGGAAAAAGGCGGGCGACATCCGCGACGGCGGCGACGACGAGAATCAATGGTAAAGGACCCGACGCTCCGGGCGGCCGCGCCGCGCTGGCGGGCGATTGCGGGGCTTATGTCAGATCAACTTGTCCTTTGAGCGTGGAGAAATATGGTGGCATCCGCAGCCGAAATCAAAATTGACCAAATTCAGCTCGATCAGCTCTGCATCAACTCGATCCGCGTGCTCACCATCGACGCGGTCCAGAAGGCGAACTCCGGGCATCCTGGAATGCCAATGGCGATGGCGCCGGCAGCGTATCTGCTATGGACGCGTTTCATGCGGCACAATCCGAAGAATCCGAAGTGGTTCGGGCGCGATCGGTTTGTGCTTTCCGCCGGGCATGGATCGATGCTGCTATATTCGCTGCTGCATCTTACGGGCTACGGACTTTCGCTCGACGAGCTCAAGCGCTTTCGGCAACTCGGCAGTCTCACGCCCGGCCATCCGGAGTATCCGCACACGCCGGGAGTCGAGACCACCACCGGTCCGCTCGGACAGGGATTCGGCAACGGCGTTGGGATGGCAATAGCAGCCAAGCATATCGAGGCACGCTTCGGCACGAGCGCCCCCGCGCTGTTCGGCCACCGGATATTCGCGATCGTGAGCGACGGCGACCTGATGGAGGGCGTCGCCAGCGAGGCGGCGTCGATCGCGGGACATCTGGGCCTCGGCAATATCGTTTACCTGTACGACGACAATCACGTCACGATTGACGGCTACACCGCGATCTCGTTCTCGGAGGATGTGTGCAAGCGCTTCGAGGGCTACGGATGGCACACGCAGGTGGTCGAGGACGCCAACGATCTCGACGCGCTTTCGGCGGCGATCGAAAATGGGATCGCAGAGACCGCGCGTCCCTCGCTCATTCGCGTGCGCTCTGTCATCGGCTACGGCAGCCCGCATCGCGAGGGAACGCCGAAGGCGCACAGCAATCCGCTCGGCGTCGAAGAAGTCAAGCTGACCAAGGAATTCTACGGATGGCCGCTGGAGCCGGCGTTCTACGTTCCCGAGCCGGCGCTGGCGTATTTCCGGCGCTGTATCGAGCGCGGCGAGGAATTTGAGACCGAATGGAATTCGGGGTTCGAGAAGTGGGCGAAGACCGACGCGGCCGGGGCCGCCGAGTTCACACGGATGCTCGACGGCGAGCTGCCGGCGGGATGGGACGCGGCGATTCCGGTATTCACACCGGCGGACACGCTTGCGACGCGCGAATCGGCGTCGAAGGCGCAGGCGGCGATCGCGGCGAAGGTCTGGAGTCTATTCGGCGGGTCGGCGGATTTGAATGAATCGACCTTCACCGATGTGAAAGACGGCGGCGATTTCGAGAAGGGGAATTATGCCGGCCGCAATCTCCATTTCGGC
>JAJZAG010000277.1 GCA_021799555.1 Deltaproteobacteria bacterium
GATACCAAACCGTCCGATGAGAAAAAAGTAGCCGGCCACCGAGAGGATGACGTTTTGCAGCGCGACGGCGATACCGGCGGCGGCGAAGCCCATGATCGTGGCGAAGGCGCCGATCTGGTTGGCGAAATTGAGCAGCACCACGAACACGACGACGATCCAAATGACGAGACGCCGCGCACCGAGCAACTGATGGCGGCGGCGTAGATCGGCGACGTAACGGATCGTGAAATAGCGCCACAGATAGGCGCCGGCGGCGATTATGGCGAAGATCGAGAGCAGCCCGATCAGGCGCACGATCAGGCTGCGGAACTCCTGATCCGCGCGGCGGTCGACCGAGCCGCGCCAGCGGGTGAGATTTTCAAGGTACAAGCCGAGCAGCACCTGCTGCTTGCTGAGCGGCAGCAGCGTCGCCGATGCGAGCTTGTGCGCGTCGATAAGATCCTCGTAATCCTTGCGGCGCTGGCGGAAGTCGCTCAGGTTGGCGGCTTTGGGTTGATGAGCGAGGCTGATGCCGCGTTGGTCAACGCTTTGGAGCAGAGCGATCAGCGGCTCGCGCATCGAGTTGACCCGGCGGAGCAGAGCATTGGTGAGCGAGATGGTGTTGTCGAGGGTTTGGGTTTCGTTGCGCAGGTCGAACAGATCCGAGAGCATCCCGACGATTCCGCCCGGAGGAGGCGGGGCTGCTACCTTTGGCGCGCTCTGATTGGCGCCGCTTTCGGTGCGCGGTAGCGAATGCTCAAGCTCGTCGATCTGGGCGGCCACGCCGGTGCCTTTGGCGACAGCCTTCGAGCTGCTCGCGGCGAATTCGACCATCGCGCCCAGCGCGTCGGCGCGCGCCTGCGCGAGTTCGACCTCGCTTTGGAGCGCCGTAATCTGCGCGTCAAGCGTGGCGCGTTTGCGCGCGGAGGCGCGGGCAAAGCTTTCTTGCAGTTGCCTCAGCCGAAGCTGCGCGGCGGCCAGGTCAGCGGTGGCCTGCGCAGCCTTCTGTTTCAACTCGTCGAGTCCGCTATTAACTCCGTCGGGAACTCCCGCGGCTGTGGGCGTAGCGGCCTGGGCCCTTTCGTTCCATTCATTTTGCGCGCGCGCGTAGATGAAGCCGAGCTTGAGAATTTCACCCGCGGTTTGCGCGTCGTTGGCGTAAAAGAGCGCCTCTTCCGGCTCGCGGACGAGCTGCGCCTCGACGGCGAGATGACGGTACCAGCTTATGACGTCGCTCAGGTAGGAGATGATCGTGTGCGCGTCGGTGTGCGCGGGCTCATGCCTGGCGACGGTCGCGGCAGCGGCGGGCTTGGATACGGAAGCCGAGGGCCGCGCATTCGGGATCGTGTTGGCGCGCGCGGCGGGCTTGGCGGCCGGGAGCGGCGCGAGGTGCGCGGGGGTGGGCGACGCCGCGCGAATCGATCGAGCGGGGGCGATCGCAACTCCGAGCGCGGCGATCAAGAACGCGGCAAACGCGGCGATTCGATTATGCGGAGAGAATCTGAAGCGGAGATTGTTCGAGTCCATTAGCGTGGCGGGCAAATATGCTTCCCGGCGCCGATAAATTGTACGCGACCCCAGGACGCAGGCAGAAACCTTATCACGCCCGGCAGGTCAGTTCGATGATTTTTCTGAAGACGGCGCCGGAGCGGCGCAGCGCCGTCTGTTATTTACGGTTCGGCATCAATCGAGTGCTAGTTCGACGGACTCGACGCGGACGCCGGCTGGTTCGAAGCGGATTACCATCTGGCAGCCGCTCGTTTTGAGGGTCAGGGCGTATGCGCCGGGGGAGCGCAGGGCGGCGGTTACTTCTTCGACGGTGTCGCCTTTTAGCTTGGCGAGTGCGCGGTTGAGTTCGCGTATCGAGCCTGCGATTTCGCGTCCGCGCGGGGTTTTTTGGAAGAGCGCGGTTAGCGACAGCTCGGCGCCGGGGCCGAACAGGCGCCGGATCCGCCCGCTCTGGAGCGCGACTTCGACGATCGCGCCAAGGCGCGCCTGCGAATCCGCGGGAGTTACTTCCATCGCCTCGACCGCGCTTTTGAGGGTCAGGTAAACGGCGCGCGCGGTGGGGTCGGCGGCTGCGTCGATAAAAGCCTGGATTTGCGGCAGCAGGATATCGCGCTGGAGGGTGTCGAGCGTAAGCGGCTCGGTGGGTGCGGGCGGTACGCCGCCGTCGGGCGTCATCAGACGCCGTCGCCGTTGCCGGTCATCTCCCGATGACCCAGCAGAGCGGCGAGTTCGTGTTCGAAGCCGCCGGTTTCGATCGAGCAGTGCATCCCGCATTCCTTGGGCGCACCCGTCTCCCACCACCATCTTCCCGAACGCGCGTCCTGGCCCTCGCCGACGGGACGGGTGCACGGAGCGCATCCGATCGATTTGAAACCCTTGTCATAGAGCGAGTTGTAGGGAACGTCGTGGGCGCGGATGTAATCCCAGACCTCGGCCTCGGTCCAATCGGCGAGCGGCGCGAATTTGACGATACCGCCGTGGTCGTGATCGATTTCGATCTTGCGGATATTCGAGCGCGTCGCCCACTGGTCGCGGCGCAGGCCAGTTATCCATCCGCTGTAGTTGAGCAGCGCCTTGCGCAGCGGCAGCACCTTGCGCACCTGGCAGCATAGCAAGCGCAGGTTAACATCGCGGTAGAAGAGATTGTTGCCGTGCCTGGTGACCATCGATTGCGCGACGGAGGTGTCGGGCATGAAGGTTTCGATTCTGATTGCGTAGCGCTCGCGGATTTTGTCGATCAGGTCGTAGGTTTCCTGCGGGGTGCGGCCAGTGTCGATCGTGAAGACGCGGATGCCCGGATCGATGCGATGGGCCATGTCGATCAGCACGCAGCCCTCGGCCTGAAAGCTCGAGCAGATGGCGAGCTCGCGTCCGAAGCGCTCGATCGCCCACGCAAGGACTTCCTGCGGTTCGCGGTCGTCGAGATCGACGGCGACTTCACCCGCTTCGAGTTCGTCCATCACGACGGTCGGTTTGGGGAAAACGATTTCGTGGTCCACGGCTATGCTCGCTTGCGAAACGGTTCAGGCGGCGGCTTCGGCGCCGGCTTGAGTGGCTCCTTGTGCGATTGCGATCAGTTCGGCGTCCGGGATGCGCACGCAAAAGCGCGTGAAAGATTCGCCGTCGGCGCGTCGCGCCAGATAGCCCGCAAACAGGCGCGACACGTAGTCTTCGACGTTGGCCGACGGAACCCGGCGCAAGAGCGGCTTGCCGATCGCGGCGTCGCGGCCAAGGCCGCCGCGCAGGATGATATCGAACGCCTCGAGCGGCTCGCCGTTGGGTCCGCGGCCCGTCGTGCCCTGCAGGCCAATATCGCCGGTCCAGTGCTGCGCGCACGCGTGAGGGCATCCATCGAGGTTCAGCTTCAGCCCTGACACCTGAGTGCCGAAATCGGCAACCATCCGATCGATAATCGCCGCGAGCTTGGTTTTGGTCGGCGTGACGGCGTAGTTGCAATGCGGATCGCCGATGCATCCGATCGAGGACCCGTAAAGGCCGTTTGCGTCGAGGGGAAAGCCAAGCGCGCCGACGCGGGCGATGACTTCGTCGAGCTGATCTTTGGGGATGCCGGTAAGGATGAAATTCTGCCGCCGTGTAAGGCGGATATCGCCACCGATTTCGCCGGCAACGTCCGCGATCGCGCGCATCTGCGCGCCGGTCATCGTGCCGAGATAGACCGGAAATCCTGCGTAGCAGAGGCCGGATTGGTGCTGCTCGTGGACTCCCATGTGATCGCTTTCATCGTCTGCAACCGGCATCGCGGCGAGATCCTCGAGCGGGAAATCGAGCCGCGATTGCACAAGCTTGCGAAACTCCTCGGGGCCGTAATCGTCGATCATGAACTTGAGCCGCGCCTTGACCCTCGAAATCCGGTACTCGGTGGTCGAGCGCCACGTGTCAAGTATCGCGCGAAGGACCGGCATCGCCTGCTCGGGCGTGATAAATACGCCCAGATGGCGCGACAGGCGCGGAGTGGACGATTGGCCGCCGCCGACGCGGACCGCAAAGCCGTTGCGGCCGTCCTTGCGCGTCGCCACCAGCGCGACGCAATTGATCTCAGGCGCGTTGCAATGGTAGCGGCACGCGGAGATCGTGATTTTGTGCTTGCGCGGAAGATCGGAATACTCGCGATTGCCGTAGAAGAAGCCGGCCGCTTCCGAGACCAGGCCGGTTACGTCGAACAGCTCTTCGCGATCGACGCCCGCAACCGGGCATCCAGTGATGTTGCGCACGACGTCACCGCATCCGCCCATCGTCGTAAGCCCTACGGCTTTGAGCCGCTCAAGAATCTCGGGAAACTTGTCGAGCGTGATGTAGTGGAGCTGGATATTCTGACGGGTAGTCAATTCGCCTTGGTCGCGTCCGAATTGCTCGGAGATCTCGCCGATCGTGCGCAGTCCGGCGGGCGAAAGAATCCCGCTCGGAATCTTCACTCGCATCATGAAGGTGCCGATCTTGGGCTTGTCATGGTACATCCCGAACCATTGGAGGCGGACGATATCTTCTTCGGGAAGTGCTTCGTAAGAGGTCTCGGCAAGGCGTTGCCAATTATTCGCGAGATCGGTGGGAAACATCTCGCGCTTCAGGCGCTCGACTGAATTGCGCTTGAGGACGAGATCCCACGATGGCGCTTCACGTTTTGGCACTCGGCGGTACTCCGGGAGGAAAAAACATAACTAAGATTACAAAATTAGTCAACTAAGTAGATGACAAAATCAGTCAACTATTCCATGAAGGCGCCCACTGTGATAGAAAGATTCTATAAACCCTATGAAATTCGGTGTCGGAGTTGATTACTCCTTAAAGGCTCTGCTGATGTTGTCGGAGCGCTATCCGGGCTCGCAGCCCACGCGAGTTGAAGAAATCGCCGATCGGCAAGGGGTACCGGAAAACTATTTGCGCCGCTTGCTGATCGAGCTGAAGCGCGGCGGCCTCGTCGCGAGCCAGAAAGGTCCCAGCGGCGGCTACATGCTGGCGCGCAGTCCAGCGCGAATCACGATGGCTGACGTGGTTGAAATAATCGAGGGCGAATATTGCCCGGTTGAGTGCCTCGAAGAGG
>JAJZAG010000021.1 GCA_021799555.1 Deltaproteobacteria bacterium
TTTTCGCGCGGGTGATGTGGGGAGCAAGGCTGTCGCTCGGGGTCTCGGTTTCGGTGGTATTTTTTTCGCTGGTGGCTGGCGGCCTGATCGGCGGTGCGGCGGCGATTGCGGGTGGGCGCGTGGACGGCATCGTCATGCGCGTGGTCGATGTGGTGCTTGCGTTTCCGGGGATTCTGCTTGCGATCGCGATGGCGGCGATCCTGGGGCCGGGGCTGATCGATTTGGTGATCGCGCTTACCGCGATGGGATGGACCGGATACGCGCGGCTGGTCCGCGGCGAGGTGTTGTCGCTGCGCGAGCGCGAATACGTGCAAGCCGCAAATGCGTTGGGAGCGCGGCCGGGCAGAGTGCTTGTGCGGCATCTGCTGCCGGCGGTGGCCGGACCGGTTGCGGTGCAAGCGACATTTGGAATCGGCGGGATAATCGGGGCCGAGGCGGCGCTTTCATTTCTCGGGCTCGGAGTGCTGCCGCCAACGCCGAGCTGGGGAAATATGCTCGATGCGGGACGCGAGTTTCTGCTTATAGCGCCGCATCTGACGACCGCGCCGGGAGTGGCGATCGGGCTTGCGATTCTGGGCTTCAATCTGCTCGGCGACGGTCTCGCCGCGATGGCGGGACGCTCGCGATAGCCGCATCGGCGCGCAGTGGGCGCGTGTGCACCGGCGAAATTTCGTGCTACAGGGGTATCGATCGGCTCAGAGGAGCGGACCAGCGCAAGAGCCGAGAGCAATAGTCGATGCAAATGGAACAGCGGGAAATGGTCGAGCGCCTGGCGCGCTTTATCGGCGAACAGGGCGGCTTTGACAAGGTAGAAATCGAAAATTTACGGCGCATGGCGGGCGGCGCCTCGCGCGAGATCTGGTCGTTCGACGCGACGCTTAAAAAAGGTGCGGAGCAGAGCAAGCGCGGGCTGGTTTTGCGCCGCGATCCTGGCGCGCACAAGATCGACACCAACCGTAGGGCGGAGTTCCTGGTGTTACGCGCCGCGTTTCGCGAGGGTGTGCCGGTGCCCGAAGTGCTGTGGGTCAGCGACGATCCGGAAGTCCTCGGCGCCGCGTTTTTCATCATGGAGCGCGTCGAGGGCGAAACGCTTGCGCGCCGGCTGCTGCGCGACGCCGAGTACGGGCAGGCGCGCGCGGCGATGCCGGCGCAGCTTGCGGAGATTCTCGCGAGGATTCACCGGATCGACCCGCGCAAGCATCAGCTTGATTTTCTGACTGCGCCGGTCGAGAACGCGGCGCTGAGCGAGGTCCGACGATATGAGCAGAACTTCCGCGCGCTGGCGCTCGAGCCGCATCCGGCGTTCGAGCTGGCGTTTCGATGGCTCCTCGGGCGTATTCCGAAGACTCCGCGGCGGACGCTGGTGCACGGTGATTACCGGATCGGGAACGTGATCTTCGGACCGTCGGGGGTGCGATCGATACTGGATTGGGAGTTGGCCCATCTGGGCGACCCGATGGAGGACGTGGGGTGGATGTGCGTGCGGGCATGGCGTTTCGGCAACGATCGGATGCCGGTCGGCGGGTTGGGCACGCGCGAGGACTTCTTCGCGGCATACGAGAAGGCCAGCGGGCTGCCGGTCGATCCGGAAGCGGCGCGGTTCTGGGAAGTATTCGGAAATCTCCGCTGGGGGATTATCACGATCAGCCAGGCGCGCACACATATAGATGGGTTTGTCAAAAGCGTGGAATTGGCCAGTATCGGGCGGCGGACCGCGGAGACCGAGCTCGAGCTGCTTAACTTGATCGAATAGCGAGGCGCCGCGCGTGAATGGCGCGGCGAATCAGGGAACTATAGTCAGATGCAGGATCGACCGAGCGCGATCGAGTTGCTCGAAGCCGCGGCCGATTTCGTCGAAGGCGAGATCGTGACGGCGACGCAAGGGCGGGTGCAGTTTCAGAGCCGCGTCGTGGCGAACGTGATGCGGATCGTCGCGCGCGAAATACGCGACGAGGATCGCTTTGCGCGCGCCGAGCTGCGCGCGCTTGCGGCGCTGCTTGGGCGCGAAGTTCCGCACGTGCACGGACTGGACGACGTTCGCGGCGCGGCGGCCAAACTCAACGAGGAACTGAGCGCGAAGATTCGCGCCGGCGAAGCCGACAACGATCCGTTGCGCGGCCCGGCGCTGGGGGCAGTGCGAGAGATCGTCGAGAACAAGCTGCGGATCGCAAACCCGCGCTATCTGGAAGCCGACCTCGCGATCCGTTCCGAACGCCGCGAGTGAACAGCGCAAGGGCGGCGCACGTCTCGAGGCGGTGAGAGAACTGGTAGAGCTTTAGAAAAATTTGGCGATAAATTTCGCGTGGAGAATACTTCGATGGCCGAGCGCAAAGTTATCCTGCTCGAACAGGACGATCTGATGCATCCGAATACGGGTGAGTCCAACTTCAACGAAAGTGCCTACTACAATTTCTACGATCGCCTCCGGCGCGCCGGAGGATTTGTGCGATTGGGCAATCGTCCGAACGAGGGCTACGCCGAAATGACGGTTTGCTTCTATCTGCCTGACAATACCGTCGGCTTTATGTTCGGGCGTCCGAAAATTCAGGACAACCTCGCCCACGATGCGGGTGGACTGAAATTTCAAGTCGTGAATCCCTTCGAGCACCATCGCGTGACCTACCAGGGCAAGTTATGCATATTGAAGAATCCGCTGGAGATGGCCGAGCCGGCGGTGGCCTTTAAGAACAATCCATATGCGAACGCGAGCCTTGAAATAGACTATCGCGCGACGGCGCCGGGATGGGGCGGCGAGTTGCGCGAGAAATCGGGCGACAAATGGGTGTCGCTCCGTAATGACGGCGATGCCGAGACGCAGTTCGCCAAGGGTCATCTCGAGCAGCTCGGACACGCGACGGGGCGTCTCGTCGTGGGCGCGACTGTATATGAAATTGACGGGCTTGGCCTGCGCGACCATAGTTGGGGTCCGCGCTACTGGCAGGCGCCCAAATATTATCGATGGCTGACGATGAATTTCGACGAAGATTTGGGCGGGATGGCGACGATTACCGTTAATCGCGATGGAAGCGAACGGCCGGGCGGATTTATCGCGCGCAAGGGGCGGCAGTTCGTGAATATCCACAAAGTTGACGTGCATACCGAATTCACCGGCGAGCAAAAGCTCCACGACCGGCTTCGCGTCACGGCATGGACCTCAGACGGCGGCGAGCCAATTCTGATTACCGGCAAAGTGATCGGGATGATCCCGCTGCGCAACCGGCGCGCGGGGATGGTCACACGAATCGCCGAGGGGATGACCGAGTGGCGATGGGGCGACAAGGTCGGCTACGGGCTTTCGGAGTACCTCGATCACTTCGACGAATAGCGGCGATCGGGAATATAGCGGAGCTTCAAGGCCGCCGGGCGGACACGCTCAGCGGCCTTTTTTCATCGCGGCGAGGCTCTTGCGATACGGAGGCCGCGCGATACCGCGCTCGGTAATTATCGCGCTGACAAGCTCGGCGGGAGTGACGTCGAAGGCGGGATTGAAAGCCGGGACTCCGCGCGGGACGACCCGCTTTCCGGCGAACTCGGTAATTTCGTTTTGCGCGCGTTCTTCGATAGGAATATCGGCACCGGAGCGGCAGTCAAGATCGATCGAAGACAGCGGAGCGGCGACATAAAATGGCACCCCGTGGCGCCGCGCCATCGCGGCCAGCGGATAAGTGCCTATCTTGTTGGCGACGTCGCCGTTGGCGGCAGTGCGATCGGTGCCGACGATAACACAGCTCACCGCGCCGCGCGCCAACACCGTCGCGGCCATATTGTCGGCGATGACAGTGACTGGAATCCGGTCCTTGTGCAATTCCCATGCGGTCAGCCGCGAGCCTTGAAGGAACGGCCGCGTCTCGTCGGCATACACGCTAATCTTTTTGCCCGCGTCACGCGCAGCGCGAATCACGCCGAGCGCGGTGCCATAGCCGGCGGTCGCGAGAGCGCCGGCATTGCAGTGAGTCAGGACCGTCGCCGGACTGTCGAGCAGAGCTGCGCCGTGGCTCCCGAGCGCGCGATTGACGGCCAGATCTTCCTCGTAGATGGCGATTGCTTCCGCGACCATTCGGTCAAACAACCGAGATTTCTCCATCGACAGGCTCGCCTCGAGCGTCGTGCGCATCCGCTCGAGCGCCCAGGCAAGATTGACGGCGGTGGGACGCGTTGCGCGGAGGGTTCGCGCGACTGATTCGAACCGGGATATCGCGCTTCGCCCAGAGACGCCTTTCATACCGAGCGCGACCCCCATCGCGGCGGCGACACCGATCGCCGGAGCGCCGCGAATTACCATCGAGCGAATCGCCTGAGCGACGCCGCGATAGTCGCGATAGGTGCGAATGACTTCGCGGGCGGGAAGCAGGCGCTGGTCAATCATCCGCACCGCGCCGCCGCGCCATTCGATCGTCTTTACCGGCATCAGCAATTACTCATTAGAACGATGCGGATGCCGCCCGTTTCCGAGCAGCATCCGCAATTGAAGTAAATGAATCGGGACGGAAGCCGAACTGGAGAGCGCGGATTTAGATGCGCTCGTAAAGTCCGCGCGCCTTGCGCTTGGCCATTCCGCTTTCGATCCATCGCGTGATCGCGGCGAAGATCTCCGAGGGGCGTTTGCCCTTGAGTCCGCGCACGCTGCGCACATCAGAGGCTTTGAACTGCTTGGGCACCTGTTGCAGGATCTCGCGCCAATTGATCCGGCCAGCGCCGACACGGCGCACGGGCTCACTTCCTTGTGCGCGCGCAACCGGTGTTCCGCCGATAAGGCGGCTGAGGTTAGATTCCTCGTCTTTCAGCCGCTTGAGTTCCGACTCATGCTGACGAATCTGCTTTTGCAGATCACTCAATAGATCACGAGCCTGCTGCTGTACTTGTCGCAATGCCGACGTGATACCGTCTGCGCTCTTTCTTGGCATGCACCTGCTCCTCTCATTTCGATGACGACTGCTTATCGAGCCAACGTTACACAATGTCATTGGCGGCCACAAGACAGGATCTAGGATTGTGTAAAGTTGGTATCTGGCGGAAATATCGTGATAGTGCGCGTGAGGGGGGATCTGAACTTGCCTGTCTATGGCTTCGGTGCGCGTGATTCGCATTAAGGGTCATCAACCCGATTGAAAGCGCAGTGCTCAGTTTTGATTCCGTCCGCCGGTCGCGGGCGTGACCTGACTCGGCCAGAATCGAAAGCAAAGTATCAACTACTGACAGAGTGATCTCCGGAGATGACCTCAACACGGGTCGGTTCGCGAAGGTGTGTTGATAGTCATCGCGGCGACCACGCGAGCATTCCAGCGGCGGCGGTCGTTCCTTAACAAGGATGCGAATCGACGACCGGCGTCATTATCGCGCGACCGGCTGCGAACCCCGCAAAGGCGAAAAAATACTGATTGCCAATCCGCGGACTTTTGAGCGGTTCTAATCTTGTGCGGATACGTGGTGCGAACGCAAGTCGCCCGCCGGAGGATGCAATACGAGTCGGGGGTCGATATTTGTTTTGGTCGGCGGCACCCAAGCATTTTGCGGGAAGGGTATTCGGACGTGCCGGCGCTGTTTCTCGCCGGCTTCGACTAGGTTTGCGTCCGGCGTAGCCAGGCGGCGAGCTAAATGCCCTAAAACAAAGCAAAAGCACTGAAATTGGGCGGCAATCGGATGCCTTTGGACAGAACGCCGCCCCGCCGACGGCATCCGTATGTCACCGCCGCTCCGCCGCCAGTAGATGGCGCTGCCAGTGGCGATCAGGGTCTTGGCTGAGCACGCCGATTGCTAATGGATAAAGGGTTAGCACCGCTGGAGCAGGGTCGGTCGTGGGTAAGTCCCGATTCTGAAGATTCAGTGTGCACAGTGAGTTAACCCTAGTGCCAGAGTCAGAGGGGGTTGGTGCTATGTTCACAATTCGCTCAGTGGTATAAGAATTTCCAACTTTAGAGGTGCGCGCCGTCAACCCCGTCCGTCCGATTATTCCCGCCGACACAATACGGAGTCAGTGCCACCGAAACGTGCCGCGCGTTCGAAGGGTGGGGAAGGCCTTGATAAGCGCCGGGGAGACGTTAATGGGTCGCAGATTGTATGTAGGGAATCTGGCTTGGACGGTGACCGACCAGGATCTGCAAGAAGTGTTTTCGGAGGCTGGCACGGTCGATAGCTCGCAGGTGATCATCGACCGCGCAACGAACCGCTCGCGCGGATTCGGATTCGTTGAGATGGCCACGGATGAAGCGGCCGAGGCGGCGATCAAGAATCTCAACGGACGCGAGATCAAGGGGCGCCCGATTCGTGTGAATGAAGCACAGGCGCGCAGCAACGATCGCGGGGGACGTCCGAGTCAGCGCGAGCGTTAGCGGCGGTTCGAAGCCGCCGCGTTTGAACTAGCTGCGCTTGAGGCGCAGCTCCGAGTCGGATTGGGTTTGACCAGCATCCGCAGGTGTCAGGCCGCGCGAGAGATCACCGGCCCGCATCCAGCCTGACGTTTCGATCGTTCGAGCCATGCGCTAAATTTGAGGCATGGACCTTATAACTCTCGAGGCACAGAGCGAACGGGTTATTATCGCCCCGGAACTTGGATGCCAATGCCTGGGCTATCGAGTCGGATCGCTCGAGGTGATCGCGGCCGCATCGAGCGTCCAAGCCTTGCGCGAGCACCCGTTTCGCAGCGGAATCCCAATACTATTTCCGTGGCCGGGCAGGATTGCGAACGCGAGTTTCGAGTTCGGCGGACGCAAAGTGGTATTACCGGTCAACGAACCCGCCCGCGGCCACGCCATTCACGGACTAACCTGGAACTGCGCGTTTCAGGTGACTAAGCGCGGACCCTACTACGCCTTGATGGAGCTTGATTCGGCGTCGGACAAAAGTCTCTCGGCCGTTTGGCCCTATCCATTCGTGTTTGAGATCGATTATGAAGTCGGCGATGGCCTGCGCATCAAGTTCCGGGTGCGCAACTTGGGAAAATCGGAAATGCCTTTCGGATTCGGAGCGCATCCTTACTTTACCGCTCCACTAGACAAAGCGGGCGCGCGCGATCGGTTGACTTTGCAGTTGGCGTCGGCGGCAGCGCGGTGGCCTCTCGATTCCGCCCTCATTCCCACCGGTGCACCAATCGCGCTTAGCGACAAGTTTGATTTGCGCATGGCGCGTGAGCTGGGGAGCGAGACTTATGACGACGTTTTCCGGCTCGACACGGGCCGTGACCCCGCCGCGCCGTGCGCGCGGTTAGTCGACCCGTCGATGCGCCTTGCGGTCGAGGTGCGCGCTGACGCACCGTTTGAGGATTTCGTGATCTATGCTCCGCCCGGCAATCCGGTGGTCGCGATGGAGCCGTACACGTGCGCGCCCGACGCGTTCAATCTTACCGGACGCGGCGTTGCCTCCGGGATGCGCACCCTTGCGCCCGGGGCGACGTTTGAAGCAGGTTTCGAGATTCGCATTGCCGCGCCGTGATTGCGGCTGCGGGGTCTCAATCGAGCTTCTTCAAGAGCTCAGAAATGCGATCGAATGCCGCGTTGAGATTTTCGCGCGATGCGGCATAAGAAATCCGCACGTGATCGGGGGCGCCGAAATCATTGCCGCCGACCATGGCGACTCTGGCCTCGTCTAGCGCGATGGCGGCGAATGAGTCGCCATGTTCGATCTTGCGCCCGCGGAGGGTCTTACCGATCAGCCCGGAGATATTCGGGAAGGCATAGAACGCGCCGGGAGGGATGTGCGGCAGCCTAAATCCCGGCAGCGCGCGAACGCGATCGACGACTATCGAACGTCGCGCGCGAAACTCTTCGGCCATCGCGCGTACGTCATCCTGCGGGCCGGTCAGGGCCTCGATCGCGGCGTATTGCGTGATCGAGTTGGGGTTACCGCTATTCTGACCCTGAAGGCGCGCGGCCGCGGCGATCGCCTCTTTTGGGCCGGCGGCGAAACCGATGCGCCATCCGGTCATCGCGTAGGTCTTCGACAGCGAATTAAACACGATACCCTTCGAACGCAGGCGCGGTTCAACGGTGAAAATGTGCGCGGGCAATCCGTCGTATGAAATATGTTCATACACGTCGTCGGATAGCACCCACATGTCAGCATCGAGCGCGACTTTGGCGATTTCGGCTAGATGGCTCGCGCTATAAACGGCGCCGGTCGGATTTGACGGCGAGTTGAGGATGATTCCGCGCGTGCGCGGCGTGATCGCCTTCTTCAGCTCGTCGGGTCCGAGCAGGAACCCGTTGCCTTCGGGACATGGGACCAAAATCGGCACCGCGCCCGACAGACCAACAATCGCCGCCAGGCTGACCCAGGCCGGCGTCGGGATGATCACTTCATCGCCTTCGTCGAACAGCGCGGCGATGACGTTTGCCTCGGCCTGTTTGCATCCGGCGGTGGCCAGGATCTCTCCGATTTCGTAGTCGAGATGGTTATCGCGCCTGAGCTTCAGCGCGATGGCCTTCTTCAGGTCGGTAACCCCGCTGACGGTGGTGTACTTGGTGCGGCCTTCGTCAAGGGCGCGGCGAGCCGCGGCCTTGATTCGCTCGGGTGTGTCGAAATCCGGTTCGCCGGCCGCCAGCGAGATAACGTCGATGCCCTTTTCCTTCATTTCGGTGGCGCGCGCTTCGGCGGCCATCGTGGCAGAGGGTTTGAGCGCTGCGATTCTGCGGTTGAGCTTGATCATGACTTTGTTTCGGACGAAAAGGGCGATGCGCAACTGCACCGTGGCTCCGCCGTATTGATAACGATTGTAGCGATCGCGCCGATGCGAAAGAACGGCTTGCGAAAATTCGCGCCGCGGCGTCGCGGGCTAATCCACGCCGAGCTTTTTGCGCAGCCGGTTCATTACGGCTTCCGGCACCAGCTCCGGCACCCGTTTGCCGTAACCGGCGACCTCCTTGATCAGGCGCGACGCGCTAAAGAACAGGCTCGGGTTGGCGAACAAAAATACTGTCTCAACGTTCGGATTCATCAGCCGGTTCATCTGCGCCATGTTCATTTCATAGTCGAAGTCCGTCACTGCGCGCAGACTGCGGATGATCGCGCGCGCGCCGATTCCCTGCGCGTAATCGACGACCGGACCGCTGAACTTGTCGACCCGCGCGCGCGGTTCGAGGTCGTGAATGACCGAGCGGATCATTTCGACGCGTTCGTCCGGATCGAACAGCGCGGCATCTTTGTGCGGATTGTAGGCGACCGCGACGATGACTTCGTCGAACAACAGCACGCTGCGCCGGATGACGTCAATATGGCCGTTGTGAATCGGATCAAACGTGCCCGGATATACCGCGATCGAGGTGACGTGTCCGGCAGGTTTACTCGCCATCGTAATCCATCAACTCCCACATGGCGCCACGAAAGGTCGCCGGTAAAAGGCGATACGATGATCGCCCAGTTTTGCAACGTCCACTCGCTCGAAGCCTGCGGGAGCCCCGGGTGGCGCCGCGGCGCGTTTGGATTGTCCGACGACGATCCATCCGCCCGGCGCGGCAAGGTCGCGCGCTGCGATCCGCTCGAGCACGAGCCCGCTGATATCGTTCTTGAAGGGCGCATCGATGAAAATCAAGTTAAATCTGGCGCCTTCAGCGCCGAGTCCGTCGAGTGCGCGAAATACGTCGGCGTTGATGATCCGCGCTCGTGCGGACACGCCAAGCGCCTTGAGGTTGTCCGCGATTACTCCGACCGCGGTGCGCGAAGAGTCGATAAGGGTCGCGTGCGCAGCACCGCGCGAGAACGCTTCGCACGACAGCGAGCCGCTACCCGCGAAGATATCGAGGACGCCGATGCCACTGAAGTCGATCCTTACCTGCAGGCGCGAGAATATGGATTGGCGCGCCCGCGCCGAGGTCGGTCGAGTGGTAAGCCCGCGCGGCGCTTTAAGCCGCCGCCCGTGCGCCTGTCCTGCAATCACGCGCATTGCGAACCGCGCCGGGAACTTGCGCATCAGCCGCGTGCGTCGAATTAAACCTCGGCGGCGCTCGAATCCCGGATCGGCGCACGATAGATAACCCGTATCGTGTGCGCAGGGCAAGTTCGGCACTAAATTCGCGCACGAGTCTTGCGCCTCTGGAAGGATTGCGGGATTTCAGCTAGTCATCATAAGATTCAGCGACGCTTGGACGCCGAGTCCTGTAAGGATTTGTAATACTACCGTCATGTCTGTACCGGCTGAGCTTAAGTTTTCCGACGCGACGATGCGGGAATATCAGGAATTGCTGACCCATTACCCCACTCGGCGCGCCGCCCTGCTGCCCACCTTGTGGCTCGCGCAGCGCGATTTTGGATGGGTCGGCGAGGATATCCAGAGGTATGTGTCCGAGCTGATGGAGGTGCCCCTGTCGCACGTCAGGGCGGTGGTGACTTTCTACCCGATGTTTCATCAGGAGCGAGTCGGTAAATTCCTCATCGATGTTTGCACGAATCTTTCGTGCCGGCTTCGAGGCGCCGACCGGATCGTGGATTGCATCCGCATCCGCCTTGGCATCGAGGTGGGCCAGACCACGCCGGATGGCAAGTTTACACTCGGCAGCGCCGAATGTCTGGCATCGTGCGGGACGGCGCCGATGCTTCAACTCAACCAGGACCGGTACTACGAAAACTTGACCGAAGAGAGCATCCTCGCGCTGCTCGACGAGCTAGCTGGCCGTGGCGATTGAATTGATCGTTGGTGCAATCGAGGCAGTCCTGATGATCCTGATCGGGCTGCATCTGGCAATCTTTCTGCTCTATTTCGAGCGCAAGGGCAGCGCCCTGATCCAGGATCGGGTGGGCGCCAACCGGGCTTCGATTACGGGCCTGGGCAAGAAGTTCGGGATTCCGAATCTAGGGATCGTCAACACGCTGCTCGCTGATCCGATCAAACTCTTCACCAAGGAAGATTTCGTGCCGGCGGGCGCCGACCATTTTCTGCATACGCTGGCACCGTTCGTGGCGCTGTTTCCGGTCTTGATCACCTTCGTCGTGATTCCGTTTGGCGACACGATCACCATCGGTTCGCGGACCTTCGGCCTGCAGGCCGCAAACCTCAACGCAGCCGCGCTTTACTTATTGGCGACAATTGGGATCGGCGTGTACGGCGTTGCGCTCGGAGGGTGGGCCTCGAACAACCGTTGGGCGCTCCTTGGTGGTATCCGGGCTACTGCACAGATGATTTCGTACGAGATCGCGATGGGTCTTGCGATTATCGCGATTATCATGACCTACGGAACGCTTGATTTGCAGGAGATGGTGCGGATGCAGGGGGGCGTGTGGTTCGGATGGTTGCCGCGATGGGGGATATTCGTGGAACCGATCGCTTTCATCCTGCTTCTGACCGCCGGAATCGCGGAGTCCAAGCGCGTGCCGTTCGATCTGCCCGAAGGAGAATCCGAACTGATCCTGGGCTATATGATCGAATATTCCGGAGGCAAGCAGGCCGCTTTCATGCTGACTGATCTTGCCGAACAGGCGCTAATCGCGATGCTGCTGGTGACGTTTTTCTTCGGCGGATGGCAGGTTCCGTGGCTTTACCGGGACGGCTTTCATCTGCCGGGGGGCCTGACGATCGCGGTGGCTCCGCTGCTCGTTTCGATCGCCGGAATTGTGGCGTTCCTCGTCAAAGTCGTGATGGTGTGCATATTTATGGGCTTGATCCGATGGACGCTGCCGCGCTTCCGCTATGACCAGCTGATGAGGCTCGGGTGGAAAATTCTGGTGCCGCTTGGGCTGGCCAATATATTGATCACGGCGTTTGTCGTGGTCGTGAGCGGAGGCGCCCACTGACATGCACACAGCGCTGTTCTGGTTTCTAGCCGCGGTTTCGGTGATCTCGGCGCTGGGTGTGGTCCTCCAGCGCAATCCAGTGCATTGCCTGCTCTCGCTGATCGTGACGCTCCTCGCGATCGCAGTGATGTTCATCGGGGAGGGCGCGATTGTGGTTGGCTTTTTGCAAGCAATCGTTTACGGCGGCGCTATCATGGTGCTGTTTCTATTCGTGATCTGGCTGCTTAACCTCGGCGTCGAGATTGGTCCGACCGGTCATATCGCGCTCAAGTTTTTTGGAACGCTTGCGGTGGCCGCGATGACGGCGGAGCTGATGGCGTTCATGCTGCCGCCGCATCTGGAGGTCAAGTATGCCGGGCATGTGGCAGGATACGGTTCGATCGACAGCCTTTCGCAGAAATTGTTTTCCGAATATCTGGTCGCGTTCGAGGTCACGTCGGTGCTTCTTTTGGTCGCCGTGATTGGCGCGGTCGCGCTGGCGCGGCGGACCTCGGCTTCCGAAATCGCGCAAAACGCTGATGATTCCGCGCGTCGCGCGCAAGGAGCGTCGTGATGGTGCCGCTTCCGCACCTGATGGCGCTCAGTGCCGCGATCTTCGCAATCGGCGTGCTGGGATTTCTGACCCGCAGGAATATTCTCGTGATGTTCATGTCGGTTGAGCTGATGCTCAACGCCGTCAACCTTGCGTTCGTCGCGCTGGGAAGCAGGCTTGGCACGATGGATGGACAGGTGATCGTGTTCTTTGTGATGACGGTTGCCGCGGCCGAGGCGACGGTCGGACTTGCAATTATCATTTCGATCTTCCGCGGCCGCGAAACCGTTCAGGCCGACGACCTGACGATGCTCAAATGGTGACGATGCCGGATTGGCGATTGGTGATGTACCGATGAACCTCGAGTCTTCAGCGCTGGCGCTAATTCTGCTTTTCCCCGCGCTTGGCGTGCTGTTCAATCTATTTCTAGGCGCGCGGATGGGTCGCAGGGCGGTGAACCTGGTCGGACCCGGCGTGATGTTTGGGGCGTTTGCGGCCGCGGGGTGGGCGTTTTTGCGGCTGCTAGCGTTGCCGCGCGGCGATGCGCTCGTGTTCACGCTCTGGCCATGGATCGAAGCGGGCCGGTTTCACGTCGAGTTCGCTTTGCGCGTCGATGCATTGTCGGGCGTGATGGTGATGGTCGTCACGGGAGTCGGAGCATTTATCCATTTGTATTCGATCGGGTATATGGCGCACGACGACGACTTCGCGCGCTTTTTTACTTACATGAACCTGTTTGCGCTCTCGATGCTGATCCTGGTGCTCGCCAACAATCTGCTGATGATGTTCGTCGGATGGGAAGGCGTCGGCTTGTGTTCGTACCTGCTGATAGCGTTTTGGTACACGAACCCACAATACGCATACAACGGGCGCAAAGCGTTCATCGTCAACCGGATCGGGGACGCCGGATTTATCCTCGGAATGGTGACGATAATCGCGGCACTCGCGCGGGGCGGCGTCTGGACGCTCGACTTTACGGTAATCCAGGCGCATGCGGGGCTTTTATCGACGGCCGTCGCCACGGCGGCGTGTATGCTCCTGTTCTTGGGTGCGACCGGCAAATCGGCTCAGATTCCGCTCTATGTCTGGCTGCCGGACGCGATGGTCGGCCCCACACCAGTCAGTGCGCTGATCCACGCGGCCACGATGGTGACCGCCGGCGTGTACATGGTCGCACGGCTCAATTTTCTATTCATGCTCGCACCTGACGCGATGACGGTCGTCGCGACGGTCGGCGCGCTGACCGCATTTTTCGCGGGCACAATCGCAATTGTCCAACCGGACATCAAAAAGGTTCTCGCCTACTCGACCATCAGCCAACTCGGCTACATGTTCCTGGGCGTCGGATCGGGCGCCTTCGCGGCCGGGATTTTCCACGTGATGACTCACGCGTTTTTCAAGGGACTCCTGTTCCTGTGCGCTGGGTCGGTAATTCATGCGCTGGGCGGCGAACAGGACATGAACAAGATGGGCGCGCTCAGAAAGCACCTGCCGGTCACTTACTGGACGATGCTCATCGCGACGCTGGCGATCACCGCGGTTCCAGGCTTCGCCGGCTATTTCTCTAAGGACCTGATCCTCGAGGGCGCGTACGAGTCGGGTCACGTGTGGCTGTGGTTGCTGGGCGTCCTGACCGCCGGAGTGACCGGCTTCTATATGTTTCGGCTGATCTTCATGACATTTTTTGGCGAGTCACGGGTCGAAGCGGGAAAATTGCACCATATCCACGAATCTCCCGCCTCGATGACGGTTCCACTCGTCGTGCTGGCGATCGCGTCAACGGTAGGTGGATGGGTAGGCCTGCCCAAGGGGCTATTGTGGGGCGACGCGTTCGCGCGATTTCTCTCGCCGGTCGTCGGCCGATTTCATCCCGCGATCGAAGCGTCGGCGCTGGGGCTTTCGGTATTCGCGACGATTGTCGGGTTGCTCGGAATCGCGCTCGCCTACGTGTGCTACATCCAGATGCCGGGCTTGCCGGCGATAATCGCGTGGCGCGCGAAGGCGCTCTACGGGTTGTTGATGGAGAAGTATTACATAGACGAGTTCTACAATCTGATCGTCACCCGTCCGCTGTTCTTCGTGTCTGACGTAATACTTAATCGCTGGGTTGATCGCTTTGCGATCGACGGCGCGGTTAACGACACCGGTATAAGTGTACAGGCGACAAGCCAGCTTGCGCGCCGCACAGAAAGCGGCAACGTCCAGCATTACGCATTCGTTTATTTGCTCGGAGCGATCGGCGTGGTGGCTTGGTCCCTGTACCTGGTGAGGAAGTAATGGGCGGGGGACTGCTCACGGCGATCGTCTTCGTGCCGCTGCTCGGCGGATTATTCGTGCTGATGCAGCGCGAGGATCGCGCCGCGTGGAATTCGGCATTTATCTTTTCGCTGATTCCGCTCGGACTAAGCTTTCTCCTGTTCGCGAAGTTCGATCCGCATTCGGCGGATTTTCAGTTCGTTGAGCAGTATCGATGGATTCCCAATTTCGGCATCTCGTACCATCTCGGCGTTGACGGGATCAGCCTGACTTTAGTGTTGTTGACGACGATCCTGATTTCACTCTCGCTGCTGTACTCTGGCGGCGGCGATATCGAGGAGCGTCCGCGCGAATTCTGCTTTTTCATGCTGGTGCTCGAGACCGGGTTGCTCGGCGCGCTGCTTTCTGTCGATTTGTTCCTGTTTTACGTGTTCTGGGAAGTGATGCTGATCCCAATGTATTTCCTAATCGGGATTTGGGGACACGGGCGCAAGGTTTACGCTGCGATCAAGTTCGTGCTGTTCACGATGGTCGGGTCCCTGCTGATGCTCGCCGCGATCATTTATCTGGTGCTCTCGGCGCGGCACGCGTTCGGAAGGCTTAGCTTCGACCTGCCGCTGCTGTACCAGGTGCCGCTTTCCGAGACAGAGTCGCGATGGTTGTTCGCGGCGTTCGCGCTCGCGTTCGCGATCAAGGTACCGATGTGGCCGGTGCATACCTGGCTGCCCGACGCGCACACCGAGGCACCGACGGCAGGCTCGGTCATCCTGGCGGGTGTGATGCTCAAGATGGGCACTTACGGGTTCCTGCGCTTTGCGATTCCGCTGTTTCCGGCCGTCGCGGTTGAGGCAGTGCCGCTATTTTTCTCGCTGGCGGTGATCGGAATCATTTATGGAGCGCTGGTTGCGATGGTCCAACCGGACCTGAAGCGGCTGGTCGCCTACTCCTCGGTCAGCCACCTGGGCTTCGTGATGCTGGGAATTTTCGCGCTTGACCCGCAGGGCGTTGAAGGAGCGATCTATCAAATGCTCAATCATGGCATCTCGACAGGAGGGCTGTTCCTGCTCGTCGGAATGCTCTATCTGCGGCGCCATACCCGCGAGATATCCGAGTTCGGCGGCTTGTGGAGGAGCGTGCCGGTTTACGCCGGCATCTTTATGGCGGTGATGCTCTCGTCGGTGGGTCTGCCGGGTCTCAATGGGTTTGTCGGTGAATTCTTGATTCTTGTGGGTACATTCCTGCGCAATTGGGCCGCTGCGGCGTTCGCTGTCAGTGGAATCGTACTGGGGGCGCTCTATTTGCTTTGGACCTATGAACGAGTGATGTTCGGCCCGATCACCAAAGCGGTCAACGAGACAATTCGCGATCTGTCCGGGCGCGAGATCGCTGTAATGGTGCCGATCCTCGCATTGATGCTTTTCATGGGACTATATCCGAAGCCCCTGATCGATCGGATGGAGCCGTCAGTCGAAAAGATGCTCGCGCCGGTGCATCTTGCCCAAGCCCGCCTCGATCACGAGCGGGCGGAAAGTGCGCTTGCGCGTAGTATCTCGCGAGCGTCGGCGCCAAAATCCTCTTCCGCGCTGGCGGTTGCCGCGAAATGACTCCGCTAAATCTTGTCGCTATAAATTTCGCGTGGCTGCCGATCCTGCCGATCACGATCGTCGCGATCGCGGCGATGGCCGTGCTGCTCGCAGGAGTGCGCGTGGATGACGAAGATAGCGAAGGCCTCGGATGGCTGACGCTTGCGTCGCTCGGCGTTGCGTTTGTCTTTGCGCTCGCGCTGGTTGGAGAAAACGGAATCGCCTTCGCTGGAGCGATTGCGGTAGACGGCTTTTCCGCATACTTCCAGCTGGTCATCCTGATCGCGGCAGCGTTTGTGGTGCTGATGTCGCTTGATTACCTGGGCGAGAATCGCCTGCCCGGCGCGGAATTTTACTCGCTGCTGCTGTTCGCGACGGTCGGGATGATGCTGATGGCGACGGCGGGCGACCTAATCATCATTTTCCTCGGGCTTGAAACGATGTCGATCGCAGTCTACGTGCTCGTCGGCCTGCGCCGGCGCGACCCGCGTTCGAACGAAGCCGCGATGAAGTATTTTCTGCTCGGCGCATTTTCGACCGGCTTTTTGCTCTATGGAATCGCGCTCGTTTATGGTGCGACGGGAACGATCAAACTGGCTCCGATCCATGCCGCGCTTGCCAGCAATATGGCCTCGAATCATCTCCTGATGCTTGGGCTTGCGATGCTGGTGATCGGATTCGGTTTCAAGGTCGCCGCCGTGCCGTTTCACATGTGGACGCCCGACGTATATGAAGGCGCGCCGACGCCGATAACCGCCTTCATGGCGGTGGGAGTGAAGCTCGCGGCGTTCGCGGGTTTCGTGCGAGTCTTTTTGGTCAACTTTGGACCGGTCAGCCCGCATTGGGCGACCGCGCTGTGGGTTTTGGCCGCGTTGACGATGACGGGTGGCAATCTGATCGCGGTGGTGCAGACAAACATAAAGCGGATGCTTGCGTATTCTGCGATCGCACATGCGGGCTACCTGCTGGTTGGAATGACCGCTGCCGGTCCGCAGGCGGGATCAGCAGTGCTTTATTATCTGCTCGCCTACGCATTTACCAATCTTGGCGCTTTTGCGGTGGTGGTTGCGCTGGAACGGCGCACCAGCCAAAGCGACGAGATTTCCGATTATCGCGGGTTGGCGCGACGCGCTCCGGCGCTCGCGGCCGCGATGACGATATTTCTGCTCTCTCTGACCGGGGTGCCTCCACTCGCAGGCTTCATGGGCAAGTTCTATATTTTCAGCGCGGCCATCAGCGCGGGAGACGTCGGGCTGGTCATTATCGCAGTGCTGAACAGCGTGCTCTCAGCTTATTATTATCTATATGTGATCGTCGCGATGTACATGGAAGAGGGCGGTCTCGAGGTTGCGCGAATGACTGCCAAGCCGGCGCTGGTGGCGGCGATCGGCCTTGCGGCGATCGCGACAATTTTGGTGGGAGCATATCCCGCTCCATACATCAACGCCGCCGCCAACGCCTATCAATCGGCACTTGGCGCCGGTATGATTCGCTCGGCGGCGGTAATCCCTTAACTCAGCGAGTTAAAGTCCTCACGGCTGCTTGCTCCTGACTTTGGCCGGTGCCGCACGGGATTGCGCCGTCGGCAGCCCCGTCTGCGGCGGCATCGACGGCTACGCTGCAACCAAGGCAGACATTGGGATTTGGGGCGGCAGGCCGCATGATTACGTTCCAACTCGGACTTGCGAAAAGTTTTGCGTGCGACTCGTTGCGCGAATCAGCTATTTGCGGCGTTTGGTTTTTTTTGCGCCGGGAGGTCTGATCGGCTTCTTCGCATTTGACGCGGATTTCTTCGCGGCGGCTTCGGGCCGCGGCATCGATGCTTTAGCGGCGGCCAAGGGCGGGGTTTGCACCGCTGCGGTCGCGTAAGCATCAGCTTCAATCTCGATGAGCATCCGCGGATCAACCAGGCGCCGCACCTCGACCATCGTGGCGGCGGGCGGCGAGTCGGCGAAGAATTCGCGATGCGCCCGCGCCGCTTCGGCAAACCTTGCGATATCGGTTACGAACATCCGCGTGCGCACGACGGAGTCGAGCGTCAGCCCGATCCGTTCGAGAGCCTTCTGTATATTGGCAAGCGCCTGCCGCGCCTGGACATACATTTGGCCGGCACCGACGATCGTGCCGTGCATGTCAGTTGCGGTGGTGCCGGAAACCGCGACGAAATCGCCGTAGCGGACCGCACGGGAATATCCGGCGATTGGTTCCCACGGGGTGCCGCTCGAAATTCGCGTCAGATTGCCCATCGCTCGTAACCTCCCTCGGTGGGCCTTACGGTTGCGGCTGGCTCCACGCGATCAGTTATCGCGCGATGGAAAGATCTCTTCAAGTTCGCGCGCCACCGAACGCATCGGCGGCCCAACCTGGCGCGACTCGGGCATCAGCCATCGAACGATTTGCGATATTCTGACGAATAATACCGGACGTTCGCGGCGCTCGCGATTCATATCGAGTTCAGGTTCGATTACTCTACCGCGGACTGCGGCGCCGGCCGCCAAAGGAAGCCGCCTCTCCACCACCATCCCGTCCTTCACAATTCCGTCCTCCCCTGCCTCAACCACACCCGCATTGATAATACAGAAACAAAATTGACTGTCAAAATATTCGGCGTCGAATCGCGGCGCGGCGACGTGTCGCTGAGCGAAACTCGTGCGTGCTTGAAGTTGCACGGCGCGTATCATATCCTTTGCGACGCTTTCCGATATTGCGCTATGGTTGAGCAAGGAATTTTAAGGAGGAAGCGATGCGCAAAGTCCTGCTTCTAGCACTGGTCACTATGTTCATGGGGGCTGCGGCCTGCAACAAATCTGAAGAACCGGCTCCGGCTGCTCCGGAAGCTGCGGCCTCTTCGGCCGCATCCGCGGCTGCGTCCGAAGCTGCCAGTTCGATGGCCAGCCCGGCAGAGGCAGCTAGTCCGGCTGCGGCGGCCAGTCCCGCAAACCCGTAACTGTCGCGACTGCTTATGGTCGGTCGCCACGCGTCGGCCCATGCGGCCGGCGCGTGGCGTACATTCCTTGGCAGCATCCCTCAGGCGGTGAGCTTTCGGCACCGGCCTGAATTTATTTTCCAAGTCGGGAACGGTCGGCATATAGCAACCCTGCTGCGCGGATTTGCTGTGCCAGACGCGCCTTTGGTGCTTGTGCGCGGCAAGGTTAATCTGACCTGACATGCCTGCCGCCGAGTTCGACGCCACTCCCATACGATCTTCGGGTCTGAGAGCCGGGCTGTCGCTTTTTGATTCCGCGACGATCGTTGCCGGTTCGATGATCGGCTCAGGAATCTTCATCGTTTCCGCCGATATCGTACGCAAGGTAGGGTCGCCGGCCGCTCTGCTTGCGGCGTGGGCCGTGGCGGGGCTGATGACAATCGCGGGTGCACTAGCCTTTGCGGAGCTGGCAGCGATGATGCCGCAGGCGGGAGGACAGTATGTATACCTGCGTGAAGCTTACGGCCAACTGTGGGCGTTCCTGTTCGGATGGACGCTGCTGCTCGTAATCCAGGCGGGAACGATCGCGGCGGTGGCGGTGGCATTTGCGCGCTTTGCCGGAGTTATGTGGCCGATCTTTGGCTCGGAACTTTGGTTCGGGGCCAGCGGTATCGGTTTTTCGGGAGAGAGAATCGGCGCGATCGGCGTCATCGCGCTTCTGACCGCTGCAAATCTGCGTGGACTCAATCTCGGCCGAATCGTGCAAAACTTGTTCACGACCGCGAAGATTTTGTCATTGCTCATGATCGTCGTGGTTGGATGCGTGCTGTTTCCGAATTCGCTTGCGGTCCACGCAAATTTTGGCAGCGCGAAGGCTTTCTTTGCAGCCGGCACGACGCACGCTGGATTTATGGCTGCGTTCGGAGCTGCGATGGTTGGGAGCCTTTTCTCCGCCGACGCATGGTCGTCGGTGACATTTACCGCCGCCGAAGTTCGCAATCCGCGCCGCGACTTGCCGCTCGCGCTGGTCTTTGGCAGCGGTGTCGTGATCGTGCTCTATGTGCTGACCAACATCGCCTATCTTTGCGAGCTACCGGCGGTGGGCAGCGCACATGGTTTAACCGTGATCGCGCGAGGAATCTCTCACGCCCAAAGCGATCGGGTAGCCTCAGCCGCGATGGAGGTGGTTTGGGGCCGCGCGGGCGCTACCTTGACCGCTATTCTGGTTATGATCTCGGGCTTTGGATGCGCCAATGGACTGATTCTTACCGGAGCACGGGTGATCTATGCGATGGCGCATGATGGCGTATTCATCGCCGCCGCGCGGCGGCTGAACCGCAATCAGGTTCCGGCTTTTGCATTAATCGTCCAAGGGATATGGTCGTCGGTACTGACCGTGTCCGGAACATACTCGGACCTGCTCGATTATGTGATCTTCGCGCAGCTTATGTTCTATGTGCTAACGGTCACGGCAGTGTTCGTGCTGCGCCGTACGCGTGCCGACGCTGTGCGGCCCTATCGCACGTGGGGATATCCAATCGTACCGTCGGTGTACATCGTGGCCGCTGCCGCGCTGATGCTCGATCTGCTGGTGGTCAAACCCCGGTTAACCTGGTCCGGGCTCGCAATCGTGGCGGCAGGGGCACTCGTTTACGCGCTGATGAAGTCCGGTTCGGCAATTGAACCGACCTGAATGGCAAGTGGCATCGCAACTGTCAGGGAGTTGCGGAAGAAGCCGCACCGGTAACGCCGGGTGCCGGACCTGAACTTTCGTCGGTCGAGACCGCTTTAACTGGCTCACCAGCCGCGGCGCAATCCTTAGCGGTGAGCTGCTTGGCGCTGAACTCATGAGCGATCCGGTCAAGGATAACCGCAGTGCGCTCGGGCGACTGATTCCCCGCCAGCTTGAAGAGCTCGGCGGCGCTCTTGGCGGCCGCATCCGCGTCGGCATCCGTCTTTGGGATGCCATAGATCTGAAACACGCGGCAAAGCGATTGGAGACCATCCTTTCGATCGGCCTCGCTGAGCTCGACTTCGTTCTTCGCTACCCGCGCGGACGACTGAGGCCGTCCTCCGGTAACCATTCCGACAATTTCGCGCAGCGCGGCGAGGACAATTAGCACAGCCACAAAGATCACGGCCGCGCGGCCGGCCTTTTGGCCGGGCGTGAGATCGCTCCACGGGATGAGCTCGATTCCTTTGCGTTGTGGTTGTGGCGAGGCCGTATCCGTTACCAGTTACGCGAGCCCTGCTCGGCGCTGCGATGATAGCGGGTGAACAAGGCTGTGCGCGCTTCGATTGCTTTAGTATCGAGTCTTTCCGTATCCGGATTAACCGGAATCTTCCCCAAGAAAGCTACATTGCGGCGCATCAAAGTCAATACGACTTTGGGACTGCGAATGGCGTCCGTGCGCCGCTACTTCATTACGGTATCCACGAACTTTTGCGTATCAACATACTCGCGGATCCGGCGAATCTTTCCTCCTTCGAGCTCGAAAACGAAGCAATACTCGTTCTCGTAGTCGTTGCCGTTTCGGGCCTTGCCGCGATTAGTCATCTCGACGATCACCGTGTCCCCGTCGCAATGAACCTTCCGGAACTCGCTCTTCAGGCCTTCCGGAAAAACTCCGCCGACGCCGGACATGAACTTCAAGATTTCATCCTTCCCGTTCTTGAGTCCCGAGGTGCCCGGCATGTTTCCCGGCACAAGCCAGCTTACGTTGTCGGTCATGTTTGCGAATGCCGCTTTGATATCGCCCTTGCCGAACGCGGCCCAGGTTTGCCGGACAAGTTCC
>JAJZAG010000022.1 GCA_021799555.1 Deltaproteobacteria bacterium
AGACGACGAGTTCGCGAAAGATCAAGGCGATTGCAAGGATTTGGCGGAACTGCGCGCCAAGGTGCGCGAGGAACTCGAAAAGCGCGCCCGCGAGGAAGCCGACTCGCGCGCACGCCAGGGACTCCTTGATCTCGTGATCGAACGCAACCCGGTCGAGCTGCCGGAATCGCTGGTCGTGCGCGAGCAGCGCGCGATGGAGCAGGAGTTGCACAACACGCTCGAGGCAGGAGGAATTCCGCACGAGCAGGTTGAGGAAAGGGTCAAGGCTTCCGCCGAGGAACTGAAGCAGCGCGCCGAGAAGCGCGCGCGCACGGCGCTGATCGTTGACGCGATCGCCGACCAGGAGAAAATCGAGGTCAGCGACGAGGAAATTGGCGACCGAATCGCGGCGATCGTGACGCAATCGGGGCGTAATCGCGATCGGGCGGCGGAATTTTACCGCGAGGAATCAAACCGCGAGGGATTGCGCATCACCATGCGGCGCGAAAAAGCAATGGATCTAGTCATGGCGCGCGCACAACGCGATGATGCCGGTGCGGGCGGCTCTGAAAGCACGCCAGAGGCGTGAGTCAAGTCTCCAAACGGTTTTTGAAAATTACGGGACGTTGCTCAAATATTGCGGAGCGGATACAATCTGATGGCGTCAGCGGCCGTTTCCGATCACCAGAGCGCAGGCTGCGACGCGGCTCCGGTTTATGAGCAACTTGGTACCGATCGTCGTCGAACAAACGGGCCGCGGTGAACGCGCCTACGACATCTACTCTCGCCTGCTCAAAGATCGCATTATTTTCCTTGGCACCCCGGTCAACGGAGACGTTGCCAACCTGATTACGGCACAGTTCCTGTTCCTCGAATCCGAAGATCCGGAAAAAGAGATCAATTTCTACATAAACTCGCCCGGCGGAGAAGTTACCGCCGGCATGGCGATTTACGACACGATGCAATTCATCAAGCCTCCCGTCTCTACGCTGTGCTTGGGCCAGGCTGCGAGTATGTCGGCGCTGTTGCTGGCCGCAGGCGAAAAAGGCCGGCGCTACGCGCTGCCCCATTCGCGCGTGCTGATGCATCAGCCGCATGGCGGCGCGCAGGGGCAAGCGGCGGATATCGACATCCAGGCCCGCGAGATTCTGCGCGCGCGCGAAGATATGAACACAATTCTGGCGCGTCATACCGGCCAGAATATCAAGAAGATTGAGAAGGATACGGACCGCGATTTCATCCTTACTCCGGCACAAGCGGTTGAATACGGAGTGATTGATGAGGTAATCGTTAGCCGGAGGCCCTCCAAGTGAACCGCGGGAGGCAGTGATGGCCAAGCATGACGACCGTTCGGGAAACCTGGTTTGCTCGTTTTGCGGCAAGAGTCAGGACGAAGTACGCAAGCTGATAGCTGGACCGACGGTTTATATTTGCGACGAATGTATCGATCTTTGTAACGACATAATCGCCGAAGAAACCGACAGCGAAGAGGCGTTCAGTCAATCTTCAGCGGTCCCGAAACCCGCGGAAATCAAGCGTGTTCTCGACCAGTACGTAATCGGCCAGGAGCGCGCCAAGAAAATCCTTTCAGTCGCCGTCCACAACCATTACAAGCGAATCGACTCGCAGATGGTGACCGGCGACGTCGAGTTGCAGAAATCGAACATCCTCCTGATCGGACCGACCGGCGTCGGCAAGACTCTGCTCGCGCAGACGCTGGCGCGCTTCCTCCAGGTTCCATTCACGATTGCCGACGCGACTTCGCTGACCGAGGCCGGCTACGTTGGCGAAGACGTCGAGAATATCATCCTGTCGCTGCTCCAGAACGCCGATTACGATATCGAGCGCTGCCAGCGCGGGATCGTTTATATCGACGAAATCGACAAGATCGCGCGCAAGGGCGACAACCCTTCGATCACGCGCGACGTATCGGGCGAAGGCGTCCAGCAGGCGCTGCTCAAGATAATCGAAGGAACGATGGCGTCGGTACCGCCCAAGGGCGGCCGCAAGCATCCGCAGCAGGAGTTCCTGCAAGTCGATACGACCAATATCCTGTTCATCTGCGGCGGAGCGTTCGTCGGCCTTGACGATATTATCCGGCGAAGAATCGCGGGCAAGACCATGGGCTTTCGCGCCGATCTAACCCATCGCGATCCCAAGACCGTTTCCGAGCTTCTGCTCGAAGTGCAGCCCGAAGATCTCCTGAAATTCGGCCTTATTCCGGAGTTTGTCGGCCGTCTCCCCGTGATCGCGACGCTTGGCGAGCTCGACGAAGAAGCGCTCGTCAGAATACTGACCGAACCCAAGAACGCCCTGGTTCGGCAGTACCAGAAATTGTTCGATATGGAGAACGTCCACCTTAAATTCACCCAAGGCGCCCTGCGCGCAATCTCGCGCGAGGCGCTCAAACGCAAGTCCGGCGCACGCGGACTGCGCGCAATCATGGAGAGCATCATGGTGGACCTGATGTACGACATACCGTCGCAGCCGAACATCAAGGAGGTGATGATCTCGGAAGAAGTGGTTACGCAGAAGGAGCAGCCGCTCCTGGTCTATCAAAAGACCGCCGAAACCGCCTGACGCCAGGGAGTCTCGAGACACATACAGATGCTTTTCCGCAACGACAAGAAAGATAATCGCGACGCAACCGGGAATGTGGTACCCCTTTTCCCGCTGCGCGAATTGATCGTATTCCCTCACGAAGTTTACCCGATCTTCGCGGGCCGCCAGAAATCCATCAAGGCGCTCGAAGCCGCCGAGCAGCAAAAGAAGCCGATTCTGCTGGTCTCGCAGAAGGACGCCAAGATCGCCGAGCCGGGACCGCAGGATCTTTACAATATCGGAACCCTCGCAATCGTGGTGCAGCTCCTGCGCCTGCCCGACGGAACCGTCAAGGTTCTGCTCGAAGGGAAAAAGCGGGCCCGAATCATCCGCTACCTAGCAGACGAGGAGTTCTACCAGGTCGAGGCCGAAGAGATCGAAGAGGTCTATGACCGCTCGACTGAAGTCGAGGCGTTGATGCGCTCGGTCGTATCGACCTTCGACAATTATGCGCGGCTCAACAAGAAGATTCCGCCTGAGATGGTCACCTCGATCGGGGCGGTCGATGACCCGGCGTTTCTGGCCGACAAGATCGTCGGCCATCTCGGTATCAAGCTCGAGGACAAGCAAGCGCTGCTCGAATGCACCAACCCGGCCGAGCGGCTCGAGAAGATCCTAGGCTACATGCGCTCGGAGCTGGAAATCCTCGAAGTCGAAAAACGCATCCGCTCCCGGGTCAAGAAGCAGATGGAAAAGACCCAGAAGGAGTACTACCTCAACGAGCAGATGCGCGCGATCCAAAAGGAGCTCGGCGAAAAGGACGAGTTCAAGAACGAGATCCAGGAACTCGAAGAAAAGCTGCGGCAGAAAAAGATGCCCGCCGAGGCGCGCGAGAAGTGCGAACGCGAGATCAAAAAGCTCAAGATGATGTCGCCGATGTCGGCCGAGGCGACTGTGGTTCGCAACTACCTTGACTGGTTCCTCGCCCTGCCCTGGTTCGAATACACCGAAGACAAGCTCGACATCAAGGAAGCTGAGCGCATCCTCGAGGAAGATCACTACGGCCTCGAAAAGGTCAAGCAGCGCATCCTCGAATACCTTGCCGTCGAAACGCTGGTCGGCCAGATGAAAGGCCCGATCCTCTGCTTGGTCGGTCCTCCGGGCGTTGGCAAAACTTCGCTCGGCAAGTCGCTGGCGCGCGCGACGGGCAGAAAATTCGTGCGCGTATCGCTCGGCGGGGTGCGCGACGAGGCTGAAATCCGTGGCCATCGCCGCACCTATATCGGCGCGCTGCCCGGCAAGGTGATCCAGTCGCTGCGCAAGGCGGGATCGTCGAATCCGGTGATGTTGCTCGATGAAGTCGATAAGATGTCAACCGACTTCCGCGGCGATCCGTCCTCGGCGCTGCTGGAAGTGCTCGACCCCGAGCAGAATTTCACCTTCAACGATCACTACCTCGATTGCGATTACGACCTGTCCAAGGTGATGTTCGTAACGACGGCGAACACTCTCGACCGTATTCCGCGTCCGCTGCAGGATCGGATGGAAGTAATTCGGATTCCGGGCTACACCGAAACCGAGAAGCTGCAAATCGCCAAGAAGTATCTCGTCACCAAGCAGATGGGCGCAAACGGGCTGAAGGCGGAGAATATCGAGTTCTCCGATAAGGCTCTGCTCGGAATCATCCGCTATTACACGCGCGAAGCGGGCGTACGCAACCTCGAGCGCGAGGTGGCGTCGGTATGCCGCAAAGTAGCCGTCGAGGTCGTGAAGACCGATCGCAACGCGCATGTCAGGGTCTCGGCCTCGAGTATCGCCAAGTATCTCGGACCGGCTAAATTCCGTTACGGAATCGCCGAAACCGAACCGCAAGTGGGAGTATCAACGGGACTTGCGTGGACCGAGCTCGGCGGCGAGCTCCTGAACGTCGAGGTGACGATCGTACCGGGACGCGGCAAGCTTACGATCACCGGCCAGCTCGGCGAGGTGATGCAGGAATCGGCACAGGCGGCATTATCCTATGTGCGTTCGCGCTCCGAGATGTTCGGACTGGACCCGAGTTTCTACCACAAGATCGACATCCACATTCACGTTCCCGAAGGCGCGATCCCAAAGGACGGCCCGTCAGCCGGCATCACGCTGGCAACGGCGCTGGTCTCGGCGCTTACGCGCACGCCGGTGCGCAACGATCTTGCGATGACCGGAGAGATAACACTGCGCGGACGCGTGCTGCCGATCGGCGGACTCAAGGAAAAGGTGCTCGCGGCACACCGCGGCGGGATCAAGACAATCCTCATCCCCAAGGAGAACGGCAAGGATATCAGCGAAATCGCGCCGGCGATCTTGAAGGGGGTCGAGCTGGTCCAGGTCGAGCACATGGACGAGGTGCTGCGCCATGCGCTGGTGCTGAAGGATCCGGAGGCGTTCTTCAAGCCCAAAGCGCCGTCGGCAAATCCCGCGTTCCTGAGCGACGCGGAGAGCAAACCGCCGATCGCCGACGACGATGAGGACTCCGCGGCATCGCCGACAAATCTGTCGTAACAGGGCGGGATCAACAGGAGCGCCGTAGGGCCGTGTAACAATCGCGGCGGCGGCCAAACTTGCGGCCATGCGCCGCGTGGGACAGAGCCATGACCAAGGCCGAACTAATTGAAGCGTTATCCAACAAGCTTCCACTTCCAAGGGCTGACGCCGAGCGAGCCATCAATATCGTCCTGGACGACATTATTGCCGCTCTGAAAACCGGGGACCGCGTCAATATCTCCGGCTTCGGAACGTTTTCCGCCTCGACCCGTCAGGCGCGCGCGGGCCGAAACCCCAAGACCGGAGAAGCGATCCAGATCGCAGCCAGCCGCTCGGCGAAGTTCAAGCCCGGCAAGCAGATGAAGGATTCCCTCAACGAGGGTATCGAGGGCGCCGCACCGGCTACTCCGGGCAGTGGCTCCTGAGTCCGCGAAGCTGCCAGCCTGGATCGAGATTCAGTAGTGTGAAAGTCCCGCTCCCAACGGGCGGGCTTTTTCATTCGCAACGGGCGGTTAGCTCAGTGGTAGAGCATCGGCCTTACAAGCCGGGGGTCGCAGGTTCGAAACCTGCACCGCCCACCAATAGGAATCCAGTATCTAAGAACGATTTTCCGCGAAGGGCATCGGAGACTGCGGCCGATTTTTGGAACAAAATCGCCGATTAGAGACCGCTCGCGGCCGAGTCCGCGCGAAGGCGACGCAGCACTTCCCTGTCTCGCTCAAGGTGGCGACGCTCCTGCTCGAACGCTTGGAGTACCGCATCATAGACGGGTTGATCTGCGGCATTGGCGACTCGTTCGGGGTGATCGTCGGCACCGCCTTCTCGGACGCGCTCGATCAGTTCGGCATCACGCTCGCTGTGAGCGGCGTTTGAGGCCTTCCGAGGATTACCTCACGTCTGGGTCGGTCAGTTTTCACCCCCGTGACACTCCTCGCATATCGCTTTATCGAAACAGTCGCCGACCGAGACCATCGACGGCCGCACCGCTGCTTCCTGGCAGTGCTTGCCGAAACCAATCGATTTGCCGACGGTGCGACGCAGCCGCCGAAAGGCATACTCAAACGAACGCTCGATAATTACTTTGCACGCTTCTTTGGTACGATTTTGACCCGCATGCGCGTTAGAGCCTTTGATATGGCGGCCCGCGATTTGAGATGTCGGATTTTCGAATCAGCCCGTGGCGCTGATTGCTTTGCCATGACGCGCTTTCCCCGCGGTCTGCCGGCTTCGTGTATGGTTTTCTTGGTCTTTCGGGCATGCATGCGCGCTTTCGCGATAGCATTGACCTGTTGGGCTGGCAAAACTTCCAATACTACGGCCATGCCGTCACGCTCGCCGATGTGGGGAAGGAGATCGCTGACCAGTTGCAAAGCTCGCTCAGACTCGTCGGGTGTGAACTCTTCGGATTCGCCTAGCTCGGCAAGCGCACGTGTCGCGGCGAGTGTCTGTTCGTGCTCAGCCTGCAGCCGATCGACGTACTCGTCCCCGTAGAGTGCGGTCAGAGCAGGATACAGCGCTTCACCCTCATAGAAGAAGTGCGGTCCGGCCGTGTCGGCCAGATCACTTATCCGTTGTTGGATTTCCTCGGAGTCGCCTAGCTCTATTGCACTCCGAAGCGCTAACAGGATGTCGCGGAGCTGGCGATGTTCCTCGCGAAAGTCTTCCAGAAAGCTATTTGATGGCATCTGTGGTTCTCCCAATCTTTCGACTTTGTTATTTTCGCATTGCTGATTTCAGCGTCCTCGGCGAGCCGGACCTGCGAAATCACCCCGATCTCAGCGTTTGCGCCGCTTGGGCGGTCGAGGGGAGCGTTTCACGGGGGAGGGCGTTGCGGGAGGGGCAGGAATCAAAGTTTCTCCCGCTACTTCCGAGGGATTTACTTCCGGCAACTCGAGAAGATCTTCCCTACCGAGCGACTCAACCATCCCCTCGGGCACGTTCCATCGATTCATGAATTCGTCGCTTACCGTGCCTTCGATACGCTCCGGACCGTGGATACGCTCGCAGTTGGCGCAATACTGCGCAAATGGGAGCGCGCGGATACGCGAAAGTTCGATTTCGCGCTTGCACTTTGTGCAGATCCCGTACTTATTGGCGTCGAGCCGCTCGAAAGCTGCATGGATCGCAGCGAGCCTATCCTCGCTTCTGGCGATTAAATCCGCGTGCAACTCAAGCTCCTCCGCCACACGCGCGTCCTCGAGCGTATCGCGTGGGTCGCTGAGCGCATCGCTGGCCTGGTCTCGCCGCAGTTCCTGAACACGCGCCAGTTCCTTTTCGCGCAGGTGTGACAGAAAATTACGGAGAACTGTGTTCCGCCGAGATCCTTCCGGGTTCGTTTCTGATGGCATCGAATCACTCGATTTTCATTTCAGTTGCAATACTCATGGTGCACGGCCGATGCCAACAAAAGCTTCGAATTCATTGAGCGACATTGTTTCAGATCGCACCATCGAAGAGCCGACTTGTGACCTTTCGCATCAACCCGAGCCTCCGACGTAATTTGGAGGGTGTGGCGTCAGTTAGGTTTGTCTAATGGTGGCGGCCACGGCTTCGGACTCGCGCGGCTTGCGGCTTGGTCGGATGGCTTACTCCAGTCAGACGGCGCGGCAGCTTACGCGTTGACATCGTGCGTAACTGTTTGCGGAGGCTATCGGCGTCGATATCGAACGTATTGCAAAGCGTTTCAAACGCGAACGGGCCGATATCGTTACGGTTTTCGATCCAAGCCTTGGCTTCGTCGAACTTCCGGCGGGAAGCCGTCCGCGTCGCATTCATGTTGGCCAGATAGCAGCGAATGCCGTCTTCCAGAACGGCAAACATCAGCGTGCGCGGACCATCGGCCGGGCGTCGCGACCCGACGATGTCATAGTACTGCTGGCCGAGGAGATCGCCGTATGCGCCAATTTCGTCAGAATTTCTGTTGGGATTGTTCATATGCGCCTCCGCAGCGAATGCTAGCACCATCCGTGCCGTGCAACGGTGTCGAGATTTCACTTGTGGCTAATTGCAATGTCACGGAGCTGGGATCAGGCCGAGCGATCGGGTAAGAGCGGAGGACGGGCAGGTTTCGTGCTGACGGAAATCGGATGATTCTCGATTGGCAACGACGCCCCGGTCTTCGGATAATCGAAACGGCGCTGCCGGTCACGATGTCATCGGTCTGCCTCGACGCACTGCTCTGGTATTTTGCGATTTGGCTGAACGGCGAAGCGTCCGTGCCTCCGCCGATCGCGTCCATATAAGGCCGTCCATAGATTACATCGGGAAACTCTCCGAATCATCTGCGGGGGAGGAGCGCGTCGGTAGCTCAGCCGAGCCGCGCGGCGACAAGGCACTATCTGCAGCCAGAATAGCAGGAACAGGAGGCGGCAGGCGGCTCGAAGCTGCATTTCCGGGATAAGTCGGGTTGGCTTCGCTCGGACGCACTTTATCGCTCGGGAAATGTTACGATCGGGTGCAGGTTGGCGCGCAGCGAGCCGTCAAGCTTCATGCGATAGTCAAAGACGAATCTCGTGTAAGCTTCAACTCGATATTTAACACATGGTTCGCTTTTTCCGAGGAAGGCGATGAGCGAAGCTCCCGACACATTAACTCCTGGCGGACCGCGCGATATGAACCTGCTCCCTGAAGTCGTCCGCGCGATGATGCAACCGGGTTTCTATCCTGAAGGTACCAGTAAAGTTGAACTCCGGCAGACGCACATTTCGTACGTCTTTCTCACCGATGATTCCGTCTACAAGGTGAAGAAGCCGGTGCGGTTCCCGTTTCTCGATTTTGTCGATTTGGACAGGCGTGGCTTTTTTTGCGCTGAAGAGGTGCGCCTCAACTCACGGCTCTCGCAGGGCTTGTACTTCGGCGCATTTGCAATTTTGAGGCGCGACGGCCGCATCGTCCTCGGACCCAGGGTCGAGCATAGTCATCCCGAGGCGGTTGAATACGCGATCAAGATGCGTCGGCTTCAAGACGATCGAATGCTGGACCGCCTTATCGCCAGACACCTCGTTGATGCCCGCCATATCAGGTCGATCGCAGAACGAATCGCGCAATTCCATGCGAGCGCACAGGCGAGCGCCGCACAGACCTATGGTTCGGCGGTCTCGTTGTGGCGCGCCATGACCTCGGAGCTCGCCCAGTACGAACGATTCGTTGGCAAAACTCTCAATCGAGAGCAATTCGTGACTATCGATGAGTTTTGCCGAGCCTTCATCGCTTCTCACTGGGGGATGCTTGACGTTCGGGCGCGAGACGGGCGCGTGCGCGAAGGTCACGGCGATCTGCGCGCAGAACACATCTGTCTCGAAAACGGCGCTATCGAGATTATCGATTGCGTCGAGTTCAGCGAAGCCTTGCGCTACAGCGACGTGGCGTCGGAGATCGCGTTTTTAGCGATGGACCTTGATCGGCTGAGAGCGGCGCCGCTGGCACAGCAATTAGTTGAGGCCTATGCCGAAATCACGCACGACGAAGATCTGCCGATATTGGTGCCGTTCTACAAATGTTGCCGCGCATCCGTGCGCGGAAAAGTCGAGAGCCTGAGAAGCCTCGCGCGAGAGGTCGGGCTGGAAGAGCGCGAGCGAGCCAATCAACTAGCGCACAGCCACTTCGCTCTCGCGAGCGGTTACGCTCAAATCGGCGCTCCGGCTTTGATTGTGGTTTGCGGTCTTTCGGGCGCCGGCAAATCCACGGTGGCTCGGTTGCTGCAACATCGAACCGGGTTCAAAATCCTGAATTCGGATAAGGTGCGTAAGCATCTGGCCGGGGTTTCGCTGAGCGAGCATCCGCGCAGGGCTTACCGAGAAGGCATTTACTCCGATGCTTTTTCAAAACTCACCTACGACGCGATGCACGCTCAGGCTGAGAATCTGCTGAACAGTGGCTGCGGCGCGATCATCGACGCCAGTTTCAAGTCATCGGCTAATAGGCTCAAGATGTTTACTGCCGCGGCCAAGCTGAGGCTACCCGTCATCTTCGTTGAGTGCGTCGTCAGCATCGAAGAGGCTCATCGCCGGTTGAAGCGGCGTGCGGAGGCGGTTGATGAAGCGTCGGACGCGACCGTGGAAATCCACGAATTACAGCGTGGCGAGTTCGAACCGATCACGGAGATTCCAGCGCCGAATCACGTCACGATCGATACCGGACGCGAGAGCCCCGAACAGATCGTTTTCCAGATAGAAGCCGCGTTGCGGCGCTTGCGGCAAGCGATCCGTGCCGGGAAAGAGAGATAACCGGTTCGCCTCACAGACCAGCCGGCGCAACCGAGTCCACTACGATGAGGGGACTGCATATGTACGAGGCGGAATACAAATCTAAACTGACAACGCCGGAAGTTGCGGTGATGCTGATTCCGTCGCGTGGCACTCTGTCGATGGGGATGGCCCTGAGTGAGCCGCCAGCGTTGCTCGAGGCGCTCGAGGCACGCGTCAAGAATGGCGGTATCGAGCACTTGCGCGTGTATTACTCGCATTCGGTCGCGGCGGCGGCGCAAACAATCCTAAAATACCAATACATGGATGTGATCAAGCCCCATCCATTCTTTCCGACCGTCTTCGAACGGCTACTGATGCAGAAGGGCCGTGCCGACGGCAAACAAGTCGTCTTTTACATGCCGGGCAACTTCAGCGCGATGCCCCGGATGCTCGCCGAAATCGGCATCGACGCATTTATCATGCAGGTCTCGCCGATGGACAAGGGCGGCTTCTTCAGTTGCGGAACCAACAGCGACTATACGATTCCGACCGCGCGCAGCGCCTCGCGGCTTATCGTCGAGGTGAATCCACGGATGCCGCGGGCCTTCGGCGACTGCGCGATCCACATCTCGGATGTTCTGGCAATCGTCGAGCACGAAAGCCCACTGACCGAATTGCCCATGCGCCCGCCTACCGAACTTGACCGGACGATCGGAAAATTTGTGGTGGAACTCGTGCCGGATCGCGCCACGCTGCAAGTCGGAATCGGCGGAGTACCCAACGCGGTGTGCTCCGAGCTGATCAATCACAAAGACCTCGGTATCCACACCGAGCTGATGACCCCTGCGGTGGCGGCGCTGATCAGGGCGGGCGCGGTGACCAACAAATACAAGAAAGTGCGCCGCTACAAGAACGTGTACACGTTCGCTGCTGGCGACCGGGAGCTTTACGATTTCATCGACGACAACTCGAGTATGGCAGTCTATCCAGTCGACTTCGTGAACGATCCGTACGTAATCGGCCAAAATGATAATATGATCTCGATTAGCGGCTTTCTCGAAGTTGGTCTCGATGGAGAGGTTAATTCCGAAGCGGTCGGCGGAATGCAGTACAGCGCGCCCGGCGGCCAACTCGACTTCGTGCGCGGCGCACAACTATCGGCGGGGGGCAAATCGATACTGACTGCCTATTCGACAGCGAAAGAGGGATCGGTATCGCGTATCGTTGCTAAAGTTAAAGGGCCAGCCACTGATCCGAGAGCCGAGACACAATATATAGTAACAGAGAATGGGGTCGCCAATCTGCGCGGCAAATCAACTGCGCAGAGAGCCGAGGCGCTGATCGCAATCGCGCATCCCACATTCCGCAACGAATTAATCCAGCAAGCCAGGCAACTTGGATATCTGTGAAGCGGACAGATTAAATGCTCAATCCGCACCGTTGCGTCGGCGCCGCGCTCGACGGGATTGAAAAATCGAATACCCGGAGGATCCGGGACGAGTGGCCTCGGAAAGACAGGCGCCACCCGTCCGGGATGCGAGATCCGGTCTACGATGGGCGCGATCGATCATGCGGCTACGGTCAGCGCACGCGCGGTCTGAGGCTGGCAGATCGATGCGAGCGTTTCCGACACGCCCTGTGCGGTAACCTCCGCTCGCTTGCCTAACGCCGCTTCACGCTGCGCCTCCCGCGCGACGTCATTGATCGAGAGTATGCCGACCAGGCGATCGTTCTGATCGAGGACCGGAAGCCTTCTGATCCTCTTGTCCCGCATCAACGCCTCGGCCTGGCTGATGCCCTCGTTGACGTGGCAGGCGAACACGTTGTGAGCCATAACCATGCCGACCGGGATCGCCCAGAGCTGTTTACCCTGCGTGTATGCGGCCATCGCGATATCACGGTCGGTGACGATGCCAACAAGCCGACCATCGCTATTGGCGCTGATTACCGGGATGCAGCCGCAATCATTCTCCCACATCAGTTGCGCGGCGCGGTTTAGGGTGTCAGCTTCGGTGCACACCTTCACCGCGCGCGTCATCAGTTGTTCAACTGTCACTTTTGATCCTCCATGCTTTTGGGTGGGTCAGCCGCCTTAGCGACAGCTCGGCCAGTATTGCACAGTAGCATCAAGCGGCTTGAGCCTTTTTGTCGGCATTCGCCTTTGGCGCTTCGATTTGAATTTTCACTTCCTTAGGCGCCGACTCCTTGGGCAATGGTGCGGTGAGCGTGAGAACGCCGTCGCGATAGGTTGCCTTCAAGTCGTCGGCCTTGATCCCCTCGGGAAGCGAGATCGCGCGCTCGAAGTTCCCATACCGAATTTCGCGTTTGAAGAAGTCGGGCTTCTTTGTCTCGTACTTTTCTTCCCGAGAACCCTTAATCGTCAGGACGTCGCCCACGACCTTGATATCGACATCCTTAGGCTCGATGCCGGGAAGATCGGTGCGAACGATAAACTTACCGTCCTCGACCGAAGTTTCAATTGCGGGACGTGCCGCAACCGGTTCCCGAGTGCGAAAGAACTCACGATCGAATGGAAGCCGGCCGAACCAATCGCGGTCCAGCCCGAACCGTTCGAGCAACTCGTCGAAGTCGCGGCGGAACCCGTCCATTTCCTTTGACGCTTTCCATTTTTCGAGAAGTCCCATTGTCATTACCTCCGGTGTGTCTTCACTAATCCGCTTAGGCAGTTGGATGCGCCCGAGCGGAGTTCGCAGTTTGCAGAATCGATCTCACATCGTCGTCGCTAACCTGATGGAAATCGCGGTAAAATTGGCCGACCGCGTAGAAATTTTCGGGCGTTTCAAGGCAGATAATTTCATCGGCCTCGCCGCGCAACGCTTCAAGAGAATCGGCGGGCGCGACCGGAACGGCCAGCACGATCCGTTTGGGCTTTTCGCGCCGAATTCCGCGGAGCGCAGCTCTTAGCGACGAGCCGGTCGCGATACCGTCATCGACAACAATCACGGTCTTGCCCGCGAGCGGGATTCTGGCGCGACCGCCGCGATACGCTGCTTCGCGGCGGTTGACTTCCTTGAGCTGCCGCGCGATTTCAGCGTCGATGTATTCGTCCGAGACCCCGAGGTGCTCGATGATGTCCTGATTAAAGATCGCGCGGGGATGGTCGCCATCGACGACCGCGCCGATTCCTAATTCAGGTTGTCCCGGCGCACCCAGCTTTCGAACTACGACTACATCGAGAGGCGCGGCCAACGCGTCAGCGACCTCTTTGGCAACAGGCACACCACCCCGCGGGACTCCAAGCACAACCACATCAGCGGCGGCACGCGGTAGCAGGCGCTGCGCGAGCATCAGGCCGGCCTGCTCGCGCGTCGAATAGACCACCACCTCGCGCGGCGAATGCCGGGCGGTATATGGGGATTTTAGGTGGAGGTTGAACCAGTTGCTGGCAAGCTCAGCTACTTTTTCCAGCGTGCCCGGTTCCTCGAACAGATGGGTCGCACCCGGCACGATCTTGAGCGATTTTTCACAACGCAGGAATGCGTAGGCCTTCTCGTTGAGTTCGATTACGCCGTAGTCATCTCCACCGACAATCAGCAAGGTAGGCGCTGTCACATCGGCGAGATGGCGAATCGCAAGATCCGGCCGCCCCCCGCGCGAGACAACCGCCCCAATCGCGTGATCCTGCGCCGCTGCGACCAGCGCTGCTGCAGCTCCGGTGCTGGCGCCGAAATATCCCAGCGAAAGGTGTTTCACTTCGCGTCTGTCTCGCAGCCAGCGCGTCGCGTCGATTAGACGATGCGCGAGAAAGTCGATATCGAAGACATTGTCGCGGTCGGCAGCTTCGTCTTCGGTTAGAAGGTCGAACAACAGCGTACCAATTCGAGCGTCGCGCAGTGCTTCGGCCACAAATTGGTTGCGCGGGCTCAACCGACTACTACCGCTGCCGTGAGCAAACAGCACCACGCCAACGGCCTTGGCTGGAACCGTCAAATCGCCTTCCAACTGAACGGAGTCGGAGGGAATCGAGACATGTTGCGTCATCGACTTTTCCCCTGCTTCGATGCGGTTATTTTAGCTGCATCAGACGTGCCGATATGGCGAGGCGACAAACTTCGGAACTATTTCAAGCGATCGGTTGAAGCTTTGGATAGGAGAGAAATTTGTCTGTATCCGGTGGAAGCACTAAGTGCTTCCCTTTGGCTCAACCTTGCCGTCTTCGAAAAAAGCTGATTCGACCTGCACCACTCGGCGAGCATTCTTGGGGAAAATACGGGCGATAGGTTGATTGTGCTTCGATTCGGATTGCCGGCACCCCGCGCGCGTTCTGGAAATCTGACTTGGGCTGTCGGAACGGGCGGCGCCCGAAGCGTTACGAATGTTTACTTGAGCCTGGAGGTTTTCTTTTTGTCACAACCACGGTGCTCGCCTGGGGGCCTTGCTCCCCTTCCTCCTCGGTAAAACGGACTTCGGCGCCAACTTGCAAATTATCGAAGCTACCGTCCAACACGCTGTTCCGATGAAAATAGATTTCGCGGCCGTCGGCACTTTCGATAAAGCCATGGTCGAGGTCGGCTTCGATGCGCGTGACACGGCCCATCGCAGCGCCTTCATGCACTTTTACCGAATCGCGAAGTTCCCGGACGTAGTCTTCCAATTGCCGGCGTGCGGAGTCGAACGCCTCGCGTATCGCCACTGAGAGTTCGGTTTCAGCTTGGCGCTCCACCGCGAGTTCCTTTCCCGGAACCGTCAAGCGGATTCCCACGGTAAATGGACCGCCCTTGCGATGATGCTTGATGGCGGGCGCGTGGACAGTCACTTCGCATCCGCTTATTCGATGGTAATAGCCATCCAGAGCATCGGCCTTTTGCCGAATCTCGCTCTCGATTGCTTCGGTGAGGACAAAATCTCGGGAGGTTATTTTCAATGGTCGTTGCATAGCGTCCTCCAAGCAATGAGGGAGAGCAGACAACATGCCAATCGACCAGCGCGAAACAATGCGGCCGGCCCAAAATGGGTTCGAATTGGCGCTTTGCAACACAGGATGACCATGATCGAATGGTGCCAACCGAGCCATCGCAAATGCAAGATTCGACAAACCTTTTGGATTCGTCTCGGCACCGGATGGCATCTGAATTGCTCAACCTTGCGGGTTTTCCGCGCGGATCGCAGACCGATCACAGGCGCGGATTGCGCGACTTCGTGGGAACTACCGCGCTAAAGTTGAAGGAAGAAGCCTATGAAGATCGTGATTGATCTCAAGCTATGCGAGGGCAACGAGCGCTGCGTGGCCGCCGCGCCAGAGGTCTTCGAAGTCCATGACGACCAGTCGCATTTGCGAATCGAAAACCCGCCGAGCGCCCTGATGGAAAAGATCAGGCTGGCCATTCGAATGTGCCCGCGGCAGGCGATTTCGCTCAGCGACCGCTGAGGTGCAAAAATAACCGAGGTGAGAAATTTCATCGGAGCCTGTCCGCCCATGCACGGGCAGGAAAAAATCAAGCTATGAGCACGCCCGAATTGTCGCTGGGTTCAATCGACGTCATCACACCCGAACATTACCAGCAAAACGGTTATCCCCACGCGCAATGGACATACCTGCGCAAGCACAAGCCTGTGTTCCATGTCGAGCAGCCGCGTACCGATCCCTTTTGGGCGATCACCAAGGCTGCCGACATCATGGAAATCAGCAAGCAGCCGAAACTTTGGCTCAATGGTCCTCGGCTCGCCGTCTTTGTGCTCAGTCCGGGCGAGGAAGCGCTCCCGCCGGAGGCGCTTCCGCTGAAGCATTTGCTGAACATGGATCCGCCGCAACACGGCCAGTACCGCTCTCTCTTGAGCCGCTACTTCACCCCGCGTTCGGTGCGGGCGCTTGAGCCCGAGGTCTCAAGGATAACCACGACGGTCCTTGACGACGTGATGGGGCGCACGGAATGCGACTTCGTCACCGAAATTTCATCCAAGGTTCCGGTGGCGGTGATCGCCGAGATGCTGGGAGTGCCGCGGCAGGATTGGCCAACACTGTTCAGATGGACGAATGAAATCATTGGAGGCGGCGACCCGGAATTTCAGCGCGGTGAGAACCCTACTGAAACCTTCGCGCAGGCGCGCATGGAGATGTTTCAATATTTCACCAATCTCGTCGCCGAACGGCAGAAGCATCCCGCAAACGACGTCACCAGTATTCTCGCTAACGCAAAGGTAGATGGCGCAGCGCTCCCCACGCTGGAACTACTTTCGTATCTGCTCGTCCTGGTCGTTGCCGGCAACGAAACCACTCGCAACGCGACCACGGGAGGTCTGCTTGCGATGATCGAGAACCCCAGCCAATTTCAGCGGCTCAAATCCGATCCCGGAATCATTAAAACTGCCGTCGAGGAAATCGTGCGATGGACCTCGCCGGTGATCCAGTTCGCTCGAACCGCGACGCAGGATACCGTCGTCCGCGGACAGAAGATCAAGGCCGGTGAGTCGGTGTGCCTGTTTTACCCATCAGCGAATCGCGACGAGGAGGTGTTTGACGAGCCATTCAGGTTCGATATCGGCCGCAACCCGAATCCGCATCTGGGTTTTGGAATCGGCGAGCATTTCTGTCTCGGATCAAATCTGGCCCGGCTGGAGCTTGAAGTAATCTTTCGCGAACTCGCCAAGAGGCTTGATCGCGCGGAACTTGCCGGTCCGGTTGCGAGGTTGCGCTCGAGCTTTGTCGGCGGCATCAAACACATGCCGATTCGTTATAAGCTCGGTCCGTCGCACGACTAAGCTAGCAGCGCGCATTTGGCCCGCAACACCCGGCATCTTCGCTTCAGGTTTTGGTGCGCTGCGCGCCGGTACGAACGGCGATGCCTGACAAATCTTACAAACTGCGCGACATCCGCATCTTCGGATGTGCTAACGAAAGATCGCGGATCGGCGATGATCTCAGCGCAATCGATCTGATTGCGCTTGCGTGGGAGGATCGTGCCGAAATAGCCGGGCTTTCCGCCGAGCGACTTGCCGATGAATTCTTTCAAAAGGAGATGCAACCATGCCGGAGCTCAACGGAACGGAAATTCGGGCACTCGAGGAAGCGCTCGATGACGAGTATCGCGCATGGGCGACTTACAACCAGGTCATCCACGACTTCGGTAAGGTGCGGCCGTTCACGAATATCCTCGGCGCCGAGGAACGACACATTGATGCGTTGCACTTGCTGTTTGCACGCTATGGCCTTCCCGTGCCGAACAACTCTTGGCTGGAAAAAATTCCACACTACGCGGGCATAAAGGAGGCCTGTGAGGCGGGAATCGCGGCCGAGATAGCCAACGGCGCGCTGTACGAGCGCCTGCTTGAAGCGACCCGGCGCGAGGACATTCGAAGAGTGTTTCGAAATCTGCGTGACGCGTCGCAGCGGCGCCACTTGCCGGCTTTTCAGCGCTGCGCACAGCGCGGAGCGGATGGCGGCAGGGAACATGGTACGATGCGGCAGCGACGCGGAAGGAACAGGCCATGAGCGCAGTAGCGGACAAGGGCGGCGGCGATTTTCAAGGGATCAAGCTTCTGCTGTGCGAAAATCCGCTGCCGCCTATAGAGGAAGCTATCGCGGCCGCGCAGGCCGAGGCGCGGCGCGGCAACTATTACACCGAACCATATTCCGCGCCACTACGGGAGTTGATTGCCGCTAAGATTGGAGTGCCTGAGCGGCACGTGCATATCAACGCAGGCTCGGAGCTAATCCTACGCCAGCTCTTCGGCCAACTTGGAAGCCGCGTACATTTGTTGACGCCGACCTACGCGCTATTTCCGGAGATTGCGCGGTTCCATAGCGAAACCCGGCTGCGTGCCGAGGAAGACTTCAGCTTCGACCTTGCTCGGCTGAAAATACCTCCGGACGCGACGCTTGTCGTGATCGTCAACCCCAACAACCCCAATGGCGGCACTTTCGATATGGCACCTCTGCCGAGGCTGCTCGAGGAGCATCCGGGCGTATTTTTTCTTGTGGACGAAGCCTTCATCGGTTTAAGTGGCCGCTCGGTTGCGCCCTGGGTACCGCGCTACCGCAACCTTTTGGTCACACGCACGTTCTCCAAGGCCGAGAGCCTGGCTGGCTTCCGGGTCGGCTACGCGATATTGCCAGAGACCCTTGCCGACGATCTCAACACTCATAACGACGCTTATCCGCTCGCCCGCCCGAGCCAGGCGGCGGCGATCGCAACCTTGCAGCACGAAGACAAGATCCGCGCCCGCACCCTCCAGTTGCGTTTCTGGGCACGAGAATTGGCAGCACAGCTCCGAACCCTGGGCGTGCGCACGTTCCCAAGCGAGACCCACTTCTTTCTAGCCGATTTCGCACCTCGCGACGCTGATACAATCGCTGGATCTCTCCGCAAGCGTAAGATCCTGCTGAAGCCGCTCAATGACCCGCGGCTCGGGCCTGGCTATATGCGCGTCACCACGGCAACGCCTGAGGACAATGCGCGGTTCGTGCTTGCGTTGAAGGAACTGTTACGAGAGTCCCGCGAAACTTGAACCGTCCACTGTCACCATGAGCCCTACGAGGTCAGCCAAGCACCCTCTTTTGGGCGCGCACGTATCAATCGCCGGCGGAGTTGGCGAAGCGCTCATTCGCGGCAAGGCGCTTGGGTGCGAGTGCATCCAGATTTTTACCAAGTCCTCGCGTCAGTGGAAGGCTCGACCCTATACGGAGGATGAGATCGCTGCCTTTAAGCGAAATCGTAAGGAGACCGGAATCGATTCGGTCACCGCCCACGACTCCTACCTGCTCAACCTCGGCTCACCGGATGAAGCGTTACGAAAAAAGTCGGTCGCGGCCTTCATCGACGAGCTCGAACGATGCGAGATCTTGGGGATACCCTACTTGGTCGCCCATCCAGGCTCCCACGTCGGTGCGGGTGAGGTCGCCGGCATCAGGACCATAGCCAAATCGATCGATGAGGCGCATCGTAGCTGTGGAAGTTTACGGGTGAAGATTGCCCTTGAGATAACCGCAGGCCAAGGAACCAACCTCGGATCGAGCTTTCCGCAGATGGCGCGAATCTTTGATAAGGTTAAGGAACATGAGCGACTTTGCTTGTGCTTCGACACCGAGCACGCGTTCGCGGCGGGCTATGACCTCACGAGCGAAGAAGGCTATCAGCAGACCTTCGACGAACTCGACGAACATATCGGACTCGGGCGCCTGGTCGTGTTCCATCTTAACGACTCGGTCAAACCGCTTGGCTCTCGTGTGGACCGCCATGAGCATATCGGCAAAGGCTATCTCGGCAAGGAAACTTTCCGCCGCTTATTGCACGATCGGCGCTTTTTCGGACTTCCGATGTGTCTCGAGACAGAGCCGGGTCCGGAAAACCAGGATCTCGCGGCTGACCTGAGAACCCTTCGGGGCCTGCTGTGATGGCGCCCTTTCAGAGAGACCCGAGGTATCAGAAACTTAATTAAGACTGTCGGAAAATTAAACTGTCCCGGCGCTTACCCCATCAGGTATCCCACTAGCAAGTTAGTACCGGCCGCGTTTTAGGTTCATTTCTGTTCCGTTCTGGGCTCTGCACTACGCGTACATGGCTCAGCCGCTTGCGCCGACGGCGTCGGCGCAGCGGCAGTCATTCCTCTCGGTACAATCGTTCGACCCGTTTGTGATTGACCGCGAAGCCCTCGCGGCGAATCACCCGGTACAGCATCGGACAGCCCCACCGCCGTCGTTGCTCGGCCAGTGCGCGCAGCCGCTGCCGCAGTTCGCGGTCGCGGTCCTCTACCGGTGCGCGCCTGAACCCGCGTCGTGTGATCCCGATCAGCCCGCAAGCGCGACGCTGCGACAGGCAATGTTCTGCGATCATGTCCGCGACCATCTGCCGCTTCACACCGCCGGCCGTAGCCATTTTTTGTTAGGACGTCGTTGAGGGCCCGTATGTCGAGCGCCTGATCCGCCACGATCCACTTCAGCCGCCGGTCCTCCTCATCGAGTCGCTGTCAACGCCCCAGCCGCGCAGCTCCGAGACCTCCAGCCCCCGTAACGACTACGCTAGTTGTAAAATGTCGCGCCGCTGATCCCGTGCATGCGGCACAGCTCCGCGACCTTCACTCCGGTCTCCGCCTCCTTTAGAACCCCAATGATCTGTTCCTCGCTGAATCGTCCCTGTTTGATGCCGGCCTTCCTGCGGGTCAGGCACTAACTTCTAGCTGGGATACTTCGCGGCGGTAAGCGCAGCTGTGCCTTAGCAGATCAGGACGGACATCCGCGCCCACAAAAGCGGGGCAGATCCTTACTGCCAACCCGTGGACACCAGCGCAGAGAAGGTTAATACCCGTGGTTTGAAAGCGACAATCACGCTTCAGCTCATCTTTTGCTGATAGTAGCGTAAGAAGATTCCACAAGTGGCTGGGGATCCAAACGAATGGCTTACGATGGAAAATTTGTGATCACCGCCGTTCCCGCAGAACAGCGGCCAATGCCTAGGGTCGAACTTTGTGAACTCAAAGGCATCGGCCATCCCGATTCCATTTGCGACGGTGTTGCCGAAGCGGCATCGCGGGCGCTAGGCGCGGAATACCTGCGAGCCTACGGTCAGGTCCAGCATTTCAACGTTGATAAGGCACTGCTGATTGGCGGACAGAGCCTACCGCGCTTCGGCGGCGGCAAAATCGTTTCGCCGATGCGGTTGATTCTTGCGGGTCCGGTCAGCCCGCTACCCGACGCCGATGTCGGAGAGGTCGTTCGTCAGGCGGCTCACGGATATCTATCTACCGCACTACGCTGTAATCCGGATCTGTTCTTAATTGAATTGGCAATTCGCCCCGGCAGCGCGAGCCTCCGCAGGGTATTATCGCAAGATTCCTCGACGAGGTTGGCGAATGACACTTCTTTCGGCGCGGGTTACGCCCCGTATTCGCCGCTGGATCGGGCCGTTTTGGCGCTTAGTAGGATTTTGCGCTCGTCAGATTTCCGGATGCGTTTTCCGGCGGCGGGCGATGACTTCAAGGTTATGGGTGTTCGCGCCGATCTAAACCTCAGCTTTACAATTGCCCTCGCCTTTGTCGATCGCCAGGTGACGAGCGTGTCCGAATATTTCGAGATGAAGATTGAAATGGTGCGTTACCTACAAGAAACCTTGGCTCTGTCATGCGATATCGCGCTCAATATGCTTGACGCTTCGACGGCCGGTGACGAGAGTGGGATATACCTGACAGTAACAGGCCTCAGCGCTGAGCAGGGCGATGATGGTCAGGTGGGTCGCGGCAACCGCCTTTGCGGCCTCATCACGCCTGGCCAAGTCATGTCTCTGGAAGCGGCTGCGGGAAAAAATCCCGTGGTGCATGTGGGCAAAATTTATAATGCATTGTCGTTGGAAATGGCGCGCGCTATCTGCACTGAGGTTCACGGGATCGTTAAGGCGTCGGTCCAGATCCTCTCAACTGTCGGCAGACCGATCCGTGAACCCGGCCTCGTCGCGATCGAAGTCATCACGACGGGCGGATTCAGTGACGGTATTAAGAGGAAAGTCGAAGAGGTCGCGGGTAGGTGCCTTGGGCGCGTTGACCAATTATCGGAGCGGTTGATCCGCGGCGAAATTTCCGTTTTCTAACGTGAGATAGGCCGGCTCAGTTGCCATGAATTGCTCTGAGCT
>JAJZAG010000278.1 GCA_021799555.1 Deltaproteobacteria bacterium
GATAGGTCGAACAGCGCCGCGGCGTGCAGGCCGCCGGTCGCGGCGAAAACCGCCTGCTCGGCCCGCATCGCGGGCGCAAGCCCGAGGATCGTGTGCGCGGCGACGCGCGCGCGGCCGGCCGGCGGCGCGACGCGGCGCGTGATCGATTCGATGCTGGTCTTGCCGCAAATCCCGCAGCTCGAAGTTATCGCGAAGTTGCGCTTGAGCCGCGCGCGCATCCGCTCGGCGGGCACGCTCAGGATCACGTCGATCATGTTCGGCTCGGGCTTGCCGCGGCGGCCGCGCACGCGCCGAATCGTGTCGATCTCGCGGATCGATTCGATGAAGCCCTCGGCGAAAAGAAAACCCGCGGCCAGCTCCTCGTCGTGGCCCGGCGTGCGCATCGTCAGCGTGAAGCGGCGTCCGCCGAGGCGAATCTCGAGCGGCTCTTCGACCGCGAGCGATTCGTCGCTCTCGGCCGCGCGGGTTCGCGACCACTTGAGAGCGCGCGCCGGCGCGATACGGCTATCGTCCGGAGGGTTTTTCATCGCCGCGCTTCGCCGCCGCGGCGGCGGCTTCTCGTGCAAGCAAGCGGACTGCGTCGCGCACGATCTCTTTGAGCTCTCCGCCGCCGCTCGCAGCCATATGCTCGGCGAGCTGCCGGCGCATCGACGGCGCCCAGAAGTTCTTTAGATGACCGGCAACGCCAGCGACAGCTTCGGCGCGATCGGGCCACGCCTCGAAGAACGCCCCAATCTGATTTGCCATCATGATGAGGCGGCGGTTATCCACGGAGCTTATCCATCGGCGGATTTTCCTGCGTGGCTCGTGCCGAGGTTCATCGATGCGGCACGCTTTCAAAGTCTTCGAGCTTTGCCACCGGCATCACTTCGACGGCGGTCACCTTGTACTCCGGGCAGTTGGTCGCCCAATCGGAAAATTCGGTGGTGAGAAGATTGGTGCGCGACTCGGGATGATGGAACGTCGTGTACACCACGCCCGGCTGCATCCGCGGCGAGAGATGTGCGCGCAGCCGCGTCGCACCCTTGCGCGAGCGCACTTCGACCGAGGCGCCCTCGCGGATTCCACGATTCTGCGCATCGTGGGGATGGATTTCCAGGAGATCCTCCTGATGCATCGATTCGTTCGGCGTGCGGCGCGTCTGGCTGCCGACGTTGTATTGGGTAAGGATGCGCCCGGTCGTGAGCACGAGCGGAAAACGCGCCGAGGTGCGTTCCTCGCTCGGGATATATTCGGTAATCGTGAATTTCCCGAGGCCGCGCGCAAAGCGATCGACGTGCATCGTCGGCGTTCCTTCGGGTGCCGCGTCGTTGCACGGCCATTGCACGCTGCCGAGCCGCTCGAGTTTCTCGTAGCTAACGCCGGCGAAGGTCGGGGTCAGTCGCGCGATTTCATCCATGATCTGCGCCGGGTGCGAATACGCCATCGGATATCCAAGCGCCGCCGAAAGCAGGCAGGTGATTTGCCAATCCTCGTAACCGGCAATCGGCTCCATCACCTTACGCACGCGCGATACGCGGCGTTCGCTGTTGGTGAAGGTGCCGTTTTTCTCGAGGAACGACGCGCCCGGTAAGACCACGTGCGCATACTTCGCGGTCTCATTCAGAAAGATGTCCTGAAGGACCACGCATTCCATTTTCTTCAGGGCCGCGATCACGTGGCCCGAGTCAGGTTCCGATTGGACCGGATCTTCGCCCTGGATATAAAGCCCCTTGAAGGTGCCGTCGAGCGCGGCGTCCATCATGTTCGGGATTCTGAATCCCGGCTCGGGATCGAGCGCGACGCGCCAATCGCGCTCGAACGCGCCGCGCGTCGCGGCGTCCGAAATATGCCGATAGCCGGTCAACTCGTGCGGGAACGATCCCATGTCGCATGAGCCCTGCACGTTGTTCTGGCCGCGCAGCGGATTTACGCCGACTCCGGGCCTGCCGATATTGCCGGTCAGCATCGCGAGGTTCGCCATCCCGAGCACCATCGTGCTGCCCTGGCTATGCTCGGTGACGCCGAGTCCATAATAGATGGCGCCGTTGGGCGCTGAGGCATAAAGACGCGCAGCCGCGCGAAGATCGGACGCGGGCACACCGGTAATCGGCTCGACCGCTTCAGGCGAGTTGCGCGGTTCGAGGATGAAGCGGCGCCAGTTCTCGAATTCGCGCGGCTCGCAGCGCGCGCGCACGAACTCGAGGTCGGCGAGAGCTTCGCTCATCACGACGTGCGCAATCGCGTTGATAATCGCGACGTTGGTTCCGGGGCGGAGCTTCAGATGATGCGTGGCCGCAACGTGCGGCAATTTGACGATCTCGATCTGGCGCGGATCGATCACGATAAGCTGCGCGCCTTCGCGAATGCGGCGTTTGAGCGCCGAGCCGAATACCGGATGACCCTCGGTCGGGTTGGCGCCGATTATCATGATCACGTCGGCGTAGCGCACCGAGTCGAAATCCTGCGTGGTCGCGCTGGTGCCGAAGGCGTGCTTGAGTCCGTAGCCGGTCGGCGAATGGCAGACCCGCGCGCAGGTATCGACGTTGTTGTTGCCGAACGCGGCGCGCACCAGTTTCTGGACCAGATAGGTTTCTTCGTTGGTACATCGCGACGAGGTGATTCCGCCCACCGCCTCGCGTCCGTAACGCGCCTGGATTCGCTTCAACTCCCGCGCGGCGTGCGCGATCGCTTCCTCCCAACTGACTTCGCGCCACGGATCATCGATCGTTGCGCGGACCATCGGCCGCTTTACGCGATCGGGATGCGTCGCGTAGCCCCACGCGAAGCGCCCTTTGACGCAGGCGTGCCCATGATTGGCGTGCCCGTCCTGGTTCGGGACCATTCTGACAACGGTTGCGCCTTTCATCTCGGCTTTGAAGGAGCATCCCACCCCGCAGTAGCCGCAGGTGGTGACAACGCTGCGCTCGGCCTGCCCCATCGCGATTACCGATTTCTCGGTCAAAGCCGCGGTCGGACACGATTGCACGCATGCGCCGCACGAAACGCACTCCGAACTTCCAAACGGTTCGTGATTGCTCGCGGACACGGCGGAGCCGAAACCGCGTCCTTCGATCGTAAGCGCGAACGTGCCCTGAATTTCCTCGCACGCGCGAACGCATCGCGAGCACACGATGCATCGCGACGGATCGAAGGTGAAGTAAAGGTCTGATTCGTCCTTGGCGGCAGCCAGATGGTTTGCGCCCTGATAGCCGTAGCGGACTTCGCGCAACCCGACCGCGCCCGCCATCTCCTGCAGCTCGCAGTTGCCGTTGGCCGGGCAGGTCAAGCAGTCTAGCGGATGGTCCGAAATATACAGCTCCATCACGCCGCGGCGCAGCTTAGCGAGCGCCTCGCTCTCGGTGCGGACGACCATCGCGTCACGCACCGGCGTCGTGCACGAGGCCGGATAGCCGCGCACGCCTTCGATCTCGACCAGGCACAGGCGGCACGAACCAAACGGTTCGAGCGAATCGGTCGCGCAGAGTTTCGGAATCCTGCGCCCCGCGATCGCCGCCGCCCGCATCACGCTCGTTCCCGCCGGAACGACGACCGTGGCGCCGTCGATCTTGACGGTTACGGCCGCATCGCCCGCGCGCGCAGGGGTTCCAAAGTCGGTGTCGCTCGCGGATCGCATCGAAGGTAAATCCTTATCTTTCGAGATACCCGGGTTGCGCGATCAAATCGCCGCGCCCAGCTCCGCCACATCGCCCATCTTAAGGCCAAAGTCTTCGGGAAAATGGCGAATCGCGCTTATCACCGGCAGCGGCGCAAGGCCGCCGAGCGCGCACAACGAGCCATTGGTCATCGTATCGCAAAGCTCACGCAGCAGCATCAGGGCCGACCGCGCGTTGCGCCGCGCGATCAGCCTGTCGAGCACCTCGACAGCGCGCACCGATCCGAGCCGGCACGGGGTGCATTTTCCACACGATTCGAGTGCGCAGAATTCCATCGCGAAACGCGCCATCCGCGCCATATCGACGCGGTCGTCGAAAACCACGATCCCGCCGTGGCCCAAGATTCCGCCCGCGCGCTGCATGGGTTCGTAATCGAGCGCGATATCGAGCGCCGAGGCAGGCAGATATCCGCCGAGCGGGCCGCCGATCTGAATCGCGCGAACGGGCAGGCCGCTCGCGGTGCCTGCGCCGATTCCTTCAACCAGCTCGCGCAGTGTAACTCCGATCGGCATCTCGACCAGTCCGGGCCGTTTGACGTTGCCGGCGAGCTGAAACGGAAGCGTGCCGGGCGAGGCTTCAGTACCGAGCGAGCGATAAAAGTCGGCGCCGTGATGGATTATCGCGGGCACGCTCGCGAGCGTGACGACGTTGTGAACCAGCGTGGGTTTGCCGAACAGTCCGCTGATAGCGGGCACCGGCGGTTTGTGCCTGACCATACCGCGCCGCCCCTCGATACTCTCCAGCATCGCGGTTTCTTCGCCGCAGACATAGGAACCCGCGCCGACGCGAACTTCAAGATCGAAGCCGCGGCCGAGTATTCCATTGGCGCGCGCCGCGGCGATCGCGGTGTTCATGGTCCGGCACGCGTCGGGATATTCGGAGCGAATATAGATATAGCCGTATGACGCGCCGACAGCGGCCGCCGCGATCGCCATCCCCTCGAGCAAGGCGAAAGGATCGCCCTCCATAATCATGCGGTCGGCGAAGGTTCCAGAGTCGCCTTCGTCGGCATTGCAGACGATATATTTGCGCTCGGCGGCGTTCGCGCTCACGGTCTCCCATTTGACTCCGGCGGGAAAGCCGGCTCCTCCGCGGCCGCGCAGCCCGGATTTCCTGATCGTTTCGACGACGCGCGCCGCGCCCAGCTCGCGCGAGCGTTCAAGCGCGCGGAATCCGCCGCGAGCGCGGTAATCTTCGAACGAAAGCGGATCGAGTTCACCGGCGCGCGCGAAGATGACGCGGTTTTGCGCCGCCAGGAACGGAATCTTTTCGACCGCGCCGAGGCGCAATCGATGCGCGCCGCCTTCGAGGAACGCCGCGTCGAAAAGTCCCGCCACATCGTCGGGCGCGACCGGCCCGTAC
>JAJZAG010000279.1 GCA_021799555.1 Deltaproteobacteria bacterium
ATCGAAGGCCGGATGCGAAACCATCGCGATAATGTCGCCGTTGTTCGGGTCGAGGGCTACTAGCGCGCCGTTCTTGCCCTCCATCGCCTGTTCGGCGGCTTGCTGAACGTCGAGATCGATCGTGAGAACGACGCTCTCACCGGGAGTGTCGGGAATTTCCTTGAGCACGCGCAGGCGCCGGCCGACCGCATCAACCTCGACTTCCTGACCGCCCGCTTGGCCGCGCAGATACGGTTCCCATCCGCGTTCGAGCCCGAATTTCCCTATCTCGTCGCCCATACGGTACGAGGCGAGACGGTGCAGATCGTCCACACTCACTTCGCCGACGTAGCCAAGCAGGTGTGCGGCGAGTGTGCCGTACAGGTAATGCCGGCCGGGCGTAATCTCGAGGCTGACGCCGGGCAGTTCAAGCTGATGGGTTTCAAGCGTGACGATCTGCTGCCAGTCAAGTCGCTCGGCAACGAGCACTGGCTCGTAGGGTGGACGGCCTTCTTCCTCGGCGGCGGCGATTTTGTCGGCTACTCCGGTGACGCCCAGGTAGCGCTCGAGCTTTTCGATCGTTGCCGACAGGTCGTCAGAGTCCTCCGGGACAATTTCCGCATCGAAGGTAGGACGCGTATCGACGAGCGGGCGATGCCGCCGGTCGAAAACCAATCCGCGTGGCGCCGGAACGCGGCGGATTCGAATCCGATTACGGTCGGCCAATTCCGCGAGCACTTTGTGATGGATCACCTGGAGGTAATACAGGCGTGCGCCTACGATCGCGAACACGACCGCCATGATGACAGTCAGCGCAGTAACCCGGGGCGCGAGCTTCGGGATCGCGCGACTACGCGATTTCGGGCGGAATTTCGCCACGTAAACAATCCCACCTACTATCTATTCACGCGCGAGCGACACAGGCAATCCGACCATCCGCTTGAGTATCGCCACAAACCGGAAAACCGCCGGCGCGACGAGCGCCGAAACCGCCGCATTCGCCGCGAAACTCGTTAGCATCGGCCCCACTGCGGCAAAGCCCGCGCTGCCGTCGCCGAGCACGAGCGCGCCGACCGAGGTAACGATCACGCCGACAAATACAAACGTTGCGCCAACCGCGGCATTGGTCACCAGCAACCGGCTCGAAATTTCGTAGGTCAACAAATATACCGCCGTGATCAGAAACGCGTTGATTCCCAAGGCCGACCCGGAAAAAGCATCGGTCGCGTACCCCATCGCGAACGCGATCAGCGCGGGAATAACGCCATGATGTCGCAGGCCCAGGTCAACCGCGAGGATCACGATCAGATTCGGAATCAGAACCCGAGTCTGGACCCAGTAAGGAATTGAGGTCTCAATGGCGAGCGCGAGATAGGCGAGAACCGCAAACAGTATACTCAGACGCAAACCGGTCAGCCTCGGACGTCGGGCGGTGGGGACGGCGTCTGTTGCGTTACGATCAACACCTGCTCAAGCGCGTGGAAATCAACCGCCGGGCGCACTTGCACCGCGAGAAACAGGCCCGGCCCTTCGCGATGGACACTCGCGACGGTGCCGACCAGAAGTCCACGCGGAAAAATTCCGTCGAGGCCCGAGGTTACAATCGTGTCGCCGGGCTTCAAGTCTTCCGATCGATCGACGTACTTCATGATTATGCCGTCGTCGACGACGCCGGCGATTATTCCGCGCGCGCGCGAGCGTTCGTCGAAGCCGTCGAGCGCGGAATTGTGGTCGTCAATCAAGAGCACGCGCGCCGCGTGCTTGCTGGTGTCGATAATTCTACCCACCACACCAAGGTTCGACAGCACCGCCATCCCGGGACGCAGCCCGCTCAAGGATCCTTGTCCAAGGATGAGGGTGTGCGACAGGCCGGTTGCGTCGCTGCCGATCACGTTGGCGGCGACGGCGTTAAGCCCGAGCGCGTCGTGTAGCTCGAGCAATTCACCCAGATGCTGATTTTCGGTTTTGAGTTCCGCGATCTCCGCCTGCTGGGTCTCAAGCTGCGCGATCTTTGCGCGCAGGCGCGTGTTTTCCTGTTGCACTTGAACCAGGTCGAGATAGTTGTGGACAATCGCGCAAGCGCCGTCGCCGAGGTGCGCGGCTGCCGCCTGCACCGGGCGCATCACCTCGAGCATCGCAAGCGCTGGCGCGGCCGCGTAGTCGCCGCGGTTAAGCCCGGTGGTCAGCAGATGCAGCGAAATAACGAGCAGCGCGCCGGCGGACAGCAACACCCGGTTACGCCACAGAAAAGTCCCTTTCACCTGATTTTGCCCCGAACCGCGGCCGCCTTATGCATGATCGCGCGCCACGCCAGCGCTCTAGTCAACGGTAACGCCGCGCAGCAGCGATAGTTCGTCGAGCGCCTTTCCGGCGCCCATCACCACCGCGGTGAGCGGGTCCTCCGCCAGCGTCACCGGCAGGCCGGTTTCCTCGCGCAGCAGCACGTCAAGGTTGCGCAACAGGGCTCCGCCGCCGGCGAGCATGATCCCCTTGTCCATGATGTCGGAGGCGAGCTCCGGCGGCGTGCGCTCGAGCGCGATCCGGACCGACTCGATAATCTGCCGCACCGGCTCCTGAAGCGCCTCGCGAATTTCTTCGTCGGTAATCTCGATCTCTTTGGGCACGCCCGCCACCAGATCGCGTCCGCGAATCTCCATCGTCTGAATCTCGTTGCCGGGATAGGCCGAGCCGATTGTGATCTTGATCAGTTCCGCAGTGCGCTCGCCGATTAAGAGATTGTACTTGCGCTTGATGTGCTGGATGATCGCTTCGTCCATCTTGTCGCCGGCAACCCTGACCGAGCGCGGAAAGACAATAGAGCCGAGCGAAATTACCGCGACCTCGGTGGTGCCGCCGCCGATATCGACGATCATGTTGCCTGCCGGTTCGGTGATGGGCAGCCCGGCGCCGATCGCCGCCGCCATCGGCTCTTCGATCAGATAAACCTCGCGTGCGCCCGCCGATTCGGCCGATTCGCGCACGGCGCGCTTTTCGACCGCGGTGATCCCGAACGGCACTCCGATCACGACGCGCGGACGCGGACGCACCAGCGTTTTGCCCGAGTGCGCTTTTTGGATGAAGTAGCGCAGCATGTTCTCGGTGATTTCGAAGTCGGCGATCACGCCGTCGCGCAAGGGACGGATCGCGGTGATCGAGCCTGGCGTACGCCCCACCATCCGCTTCGCCTCGGCGCCGATCGCCAATATTCGGCGCGATCCGCGGGAGTCACGCTGCACGGCTACAACCGAAGGCTCATTGCAAATGATCCCTTCGCTCTTGACATAAACCAACGTGTTGGCGGTGCCGAGATCGATCGCAAGATCGTTTGAGAACCAGCCGAAAATGGAATTGAGAACCACTTAGTTATGCCCCTCGATGACGCCCGCGCAGCGCCAGAGATTCGCGCCAGGATTGCTCCGCCTCACCGCCCAGACGGCCTCCCGCCCCGATTCGGGACTGCGGCCTCACGCCGCGGAAATTCTATCGCAAGCCACCCGATCGTGTCGCAGATGAAACTAACAGGGGCGGGCGGTGCGATCAAGCAAATAGTCGTAAAAGTCTCTAATTTTGCGGCTTTTTTACATCTCAGGACTCATCTTCCGCTCGCGATTCGCGATCCCCCGGCCGCCGGGAGGATTCGCGATCCTGCTACCGTAATTGCGCTGGGAAACCCCCAGCGGATATGATTGGTATGTCATGCTCGACTTGATGCGCCGCCACGCCTACTCGTGGGTCACGCGGACAATACTGATTCTCATCACGGTCGTTTTCGCTTTCTGGGGAATCGGCACCGGGTTCTTCTCACAAGTTCACCCGGTCGCGACGGTTGATGGAAGCCGGATTCTCGCAAGCGATGTCGATAAAGAATCCGACCAGTTGCGCGAGATTATTCAGCAGATGTACGGCGCCAACGCCGCCGCCGTCCTCAAGGGCATTAACCTACGCGAGGAAGCGCTCAACAGGATTATCGAAAATCATCTGATCCGCCGCGAGGCCGCGCATCTCGGAATCCACATCAGCAAGGCGGAGCTTGAGGAGAAGATCGCCTCGATGCCCGGATTCCAGTCGAACGGCCAGTTCGATTTCACGCAATACCAGGAAATCTTGCGCGAGCGCGGAATGATGCCGGCGGAGTTTGAATCCTCGGTGCGCACCGAGATGACCCAGGATACGCTTCAGAGGATGATCGACCAAGGCGTGCAGGCGAGCGGCCGGGAAATCCGGCACGCCTTCAACCTCCGCTACCAGAAGATCGGACTTGCCTACCTCGAGTTTCCGTGGAGTGACTTCGCCACCTCGATCGAGCCCACCGATCAGCAGGTCGCCGACTTTTACAACGCCCACCGCGAAGCTTTTCGCGAGCCGGAGCGCGTGCGGATCATGTTTATCCATTACGTTCCGCTCGCGCTCGCCGCGAAATACACACCCTCGGACAAAGACGTCGAAGACTATTACAAAACCAATCTCAAGAGCCGCTTCACACATCCCGACATGGTGCACGCCCGCCATATACTGATAGCCGTGCCGGCGGGCGCGACCGATCAGCAGAAAGCGGCCGCCAAGGCCAAAGCCGAGAGCATCCTGAAACAAGCGCAGGCCAAGAGGGCGGATTTCAGCAAGCTCGCGGCGAAATATTCTGACGATCCTTCAAATCGCGATCAGGGCGGCGACCTGGGCTCGTTCGCACGCGGTCAGATGATCAAGCCGTTCGAGGACGCGGTGTTCGCGATGAAACCCGGCGAAATCCGTGTTGTCGAGACTCGCTTCGGTTACCACGTCGTCAAACTCGATTCGTTCACGCCCGCCCATACCGACACGCTCGCCGAAGCGCGACCGAAGATTATCGACGACTTGCGCGAGCAAACCGGAAGCCGCCTGGCCCGCGAAGCGATTGACGAAGATCTGACTTCCGCGCTCGGCGGCGAGAGCCTTCAAGAGATCGCGAAGAAGCGCGGCATCGACGCCGTGACAACGCCTGCGTTCGCCAAAGGCGAACCGATC
>JAJZAG010000280.1 GCA_021799555.1 Deltaproteobacteria bacterium
TCCGCTTCCAGGATCAAGCCGGTTACGGCCGAGCAATCCGCGACTCTGCCCGGCAAGTCCGCCCGCATCTTCAAGATTCTTACACACTATCGTCCCGCGGGTGCGATTAACGGCGCGAAGCGTATGTTCCATAGCGGTTAAAGGACGAACTTGATTGTCGACTCCCCTCGCGATCAGGTCAATATGCCGGTCGCCGACGCATTTAGGCAGAAGGCTTTCGAGCACCAGTTTCAAGCGCAAGTCACCCTCGGGGGCATGCTGCGGGACTGTCTAGGATTTTCCGCTTGTAATAGAATCTGACAGTTTCGATGGGTTATTTGCCAATATTCCTCGCAATGGAAGGACGGCGATGCGTTGTAATCGGCGGTGGTGTGATTGCCACACGCAAGGTCGCTCAGTTGGTCGCAGCCGGCGCTCAAGTCACGATCGTTAGTCCAGCGCTTACGCCAGCACTTGAAAAAATGGCAGCGGCGGCATCAATTGAGTGGCGCGCGCGAAATTGGATCACCAGCGATTTGGATGGGTTCGCTTTGGCCTTTGCCGCTACTGATGACCCCGCCGTACATCGCGAAGCCCGTGCCAAAGCGCGATCCCTTGGCGTGCTAATCAATATCGCAGACGAACCCGAAGGGTGCGACTTCATCGCACCTGCCGTAGTGCATCGTGGCGACTTGCAAATCGCGGTCTCAACTTCTGGGGCCAGCCCGGCGATGGCGGCACGCATCCGCCGCGAACTCGAGGCTCAGTTCGGATGGGAGCATGCGGCGGCGCTGCGTGTGATGCGCGCGGCGCGCAAATACCTGCGCGCGAACGACGCGGATCTCGCCTCGCGCGCAAAAAGACTCGCGCGGCTTGCCGAATCTGATCTCGCAAGCAAGATCCTCGATGGCGATCGAACCGCAATCGAGCGTCTGTTGCGCGAGGTGCTCGGCGCCGGGCTCGACGACCTTGCCGTCGATTCACAACTGCTCCCCGAAGACTGGCTTCGCGATGCGCCGCCATTTGCGGTGCGCGGTGGATGACGAACATGGATACCCTCTGGCTCGCACCCGCGCTGGTTTGCTATGCGCTTTCGGCGGTGATCTTCATCGCCGGGCGGCTGACCCGCACTTCGCGCGCATCCGGGTGGGCAATTTATCTTCTTGGTGCGGGCGTTATTTTTCATGCGCTCGACCTAACAGCCCGTGGTTTTCAGGCAGGCAATATTCCAGTCGGGAATTTTGCGCAGGCCTTATCGTTCTTCGCTTGGTTGACTGCCCTTGCTTCGCTCCTGCTGATTGTCAGACTTCAAATGGCGGTGATCGGTGCGTATAGCGTTGGGGTCGTTGCGGCAACGCTCGGCGCATCGGCGATCATGATGAAGGGCGGCAGAATTGTGCTGCCCGCCTCGCTGCAAAGTGTATGGCTTCCCATCCATGTCACCCTCGCGATTCTGGGCTTCTCGATGTTCGTGCTCGCCTCGAGCGTAAGCTTGGTCTATCTCGCTTATGAATCGCAGCTCAAAGCCAAGCGGCCGCTTGGCCCGGCTTCGGAGCGGCCCCCTAGTCTCGAAAAGCTCGACCGGATTAACTATTCACTGCTTGGATGGGGCTTCGCCTTGCTGAGCCTCGCGATCATTACAGGCGCAATCTGGGCGGACGCGACCTGGGGGCACTTCTGGTCGTGGGAGCCGGTTGAATCGTGGTCGCTCACAATCTGGATTCTTTACGCCGCTCTGCTCGAAGCGCGATTGACAGTAGGATGGCGCGGGCGCCGCGCGGCAGCGCTCACAATCGTCGTGTTCCTGGTGCTGGTGGGATCGTTCGTCGGCGTGAGCCTCATCGATCCGGGCAAGCATGGAGGGTGGTTCGGATAGCGATGGAGCAGACGCTATTCATATTAGGCGTGAACCACCGCACGGCTGCGGTCGCGGTGCGCGAGCGGCTGGCCTACGCCGACCGCGAAATCGCACCGGCGCTCGGACGGCTGAAGAGTCACGCCACGGCGATCAGCGAGGCGGCGATCCTCTCAACCTGCAACCGCGTCGAGGTTGTAGGGGTCGGCGCCGACCCGGTACGCGCGCTGGAGGAAGCGGCCGAGTTCGTTGCAGCCGATCGCAAAGTTCCCCTCGAGGCGTTCGCCGACACGCTCTACCGGCTCGAAGGACGCGATGCCGCACGTCATCTCTTCCGGGTCGGCGCGAGCTTGGACTCGATGGTTGTCGGTGAGCCGCAGATTCTCGGACAGGTCAAGCTCGCTTACGCAAACGCAGCCGAAGCAGGCACCGTGGGCCTCGTGTTGCATCGCTCCTTCCACAAGGCCTTTTCGGTCGCCAAACGGGTTCGCAAGGCGACCCTGATCGGTCACGGATCGGTCTCCATCAGCTCGGCGGCGGTCGCGTTGGCTGGACAGATTTTCGACTCGCTGAAGGACAAAACTGTTATGCTGATGGGCGCCGGCAAAATGGCGGAATTGACGGCGCGCCAGCTACGATCGCTCGGAATCGAGTCGCTGATTATCACGTCGCGCACCTTCGACAACGCGGTCGGACTTGCACGCGGTCTGGGCGGCACCGCAGTGCCTTTCGACAGCTATAAGCCCTACCTCAAGTTCGTCGATATCGTAATCGGGTCAGTCGCGGTGACGCGACCGGTGATCGCGCCTGACGAGTTCGAGGGGATCATCAAGGAACGACGCTACAAGCCGATCTTCCTGATCGACCTCGGTGTGCCGCGCAATTTTGATGAACGGATGAACTCGCTTGAAAACGTCTATCTCTACGATATCGACGACCTCTCTCAGGTCGTGCACAAGTCGCGTGCGGAGCGCGAACACGAGGCCGAAAGAGCCGAGGAGATCGTCGAATTGGAAGTCGAAGCCTTCTGGCGATGGATGAACGGTCTCGACCTCGTGCCGACCATCAAAGATATCCGCTACAGTATCGACCGCCTGCGCGACCTCGAACTCGGGCGGCATCGCAGTTGGCTCTCGACGCTCGAACCCGCCGAGCGCACGCGTGTCGAATTGCTCACGCGCGGGCTGACCAATAAATTGCTGCATCGGATTTTGCAAGGCCTGCGCACCAGTGGCGTGAACACGCCCGATGGCGCCTATGCCGCCGAGGTCGCGCGCAAACTTCTGTGCGGCGAGATCTCCGCCACCGGCGCCAACCTCGAGGCGCTTGGCACAGATCACGACGACGAAGATGACTTCTAGAACCGGTGTCAAACGGCCAGCGGATCGGCCCATCAGAATCGGTTCCCGGCCGAGTGCGCTTGCAATGATTCAGGCCGATTACGTCAAAACGCAGCTTGCGCCGTTCGTTCCCGGTGCATCCTTCGAAATCATTCCGATTCGGACCAGCGGCGACAAGCTCTCAAGCGCGTCGCTTGCGCGTGTGGGCGGCAAGGGCCTGTTTATCCGCGAGCTCGAGCAAGCACTTGCCGACGGGAGGATCGATCTGGCGGTCCACTCGATGAAGGACCTTCCCGCGCGGATGCCGCCGGGATTCGCCCTCGCCGCGGTACCCGCGCGCGCGGACGTGCGCGATGTTCTCGTGTCGGCTTCGGGCGGGAGCTTCACTGCGTTGCGCAGCGGCGCTCGGGTGGGAACTTCTTCGATGCGGCGGCGGTTCCAGGCTTTGCGCGCACGGCCGGAGCTGGAAATCGTCGCCTTGCGCGGCAACGTCGATACGCGGCTCAAGCAGGTCGCCACAGGAGCACTCGACGCGATCATAATCGCGGCGGCAGGCCTCGGACGCCTCGGACGCGCGGCGGATGTAAATTGCACCATCCTCGATCCGCGCGATTTTATTCCCGCCGGAGGCCAAGGTGCGCTAGCCATCGAAACTCGGGAGCATCTGATTAACCGCTCGCTCGCGTCTGGACTCGCGGCGTTCGAGGACCGGCGCGCGCGGCTTGAAACTTCGGCTGAACGGGAATTTCTCGCGACTATCGGCGCGTCGTGCGTGACACCGATCGGCGTGAATGCGGTGCTTAAAGCGGACTATTTGATGATTCGAACGATCCTCTTCTCGTCCGATGGCGCACGCGAGCTCGCCGACTCAATCGATTGCGTCATCGCAGCGAACGCCGACACGGCCGCCGCTTTACGAGCTGTCCAAGATGCTGGCGCACGACTCGGCGAGCGGATGCTCGCGCGCGGCGCGAAGGAACTTCTCGGCGATGAGTGAGCGCCATGGACGGGTCTTTTTAGTGGGCGCTGGTCCGGGCGCACCGGACCTGATCACCATTCGCGGTGCGCAATGCCTGGCTGAGGCGGACGCCGTCCTCTACGACAATCTGGTTGACCCTGGGCTTCTGGATCTCGCGCCTGCCGGCGCGGAACTGATTTACGCCGGAAAGCAAAGCGGCGGCGGCGAGATTGTCGAGCAGCCTGAGATAAACCGGATGCTCATCGAGCGCGCGCGCAAAGGATTTCGCGTTGTCCGCTTGAAGGGTGGCGATCCGTTTATTTTCGGCCGCGGCGGCGAAGAAGCCGAAGCGCTCGCGAAGGCGGGCGTCAGGTTCGAGGTGGTTCCGGGCGTCACATCGGCGCTAGCAGTTCCCGCATTCGCTGGTATCCCTCTGACCCATCGACGGCTTGGATCGTTCTTGACGATTGTTACCGGCCATGAAGATGACACGATGCCGTCGTCGGCGGCGATTCCCTGGACAGAACTGGCGCGGGCGGCGAAGAGTCGTGGCACAATTGTAATCCTGATGGCGTCAGCGCGGATGGGTTCGGTACTAGCGCGGCTTGGCGCCGCAGGCCTGGCAGCCAAAACTCCTGCCGCAGCCATCCAATGGGGCACGACTGCGGCACAGAAAACGGTTCTTGCAACTCTAGGCACTCTCCTCGCCGAATGCGCGCGTGTAAATCTTGGCGCGCCGGCCGTGATTGTCGTCGGCGAATGCGCGGCCCTGCGCAAAGACCTTCGATGGTTCGAGGGGCTTCCGCTGTTCGGTCGGCGGATCGTAGTCAC
>JAJZAG010000281.1 GCA_021799555.1 Deltaproteobacteria bacterium
CGCGACGCGAGCCGCGGGCGTCAGCAGGACGGCGGATTCGTCGCCCGAGCCGTGCTCGGCCTGTGCAATCAGGTCGGCGGCGATCCATGCGGGACGCGCGCTCGCGTCGGCGATCACCAGCACTTCGCTCGGCCCGGCCATCTTGTCGATATCGGTGATGCCGTAGACCATCCGCTTGGCGGCCTGAACGTACGAGTTGCCGGGACCGACGATTTTATCGACCGAACCGATGCTCTCGGTTCCGTAGGCGAGCGCGGCGACCGCCTGTGCGCCGCCGACGCGGTAGTATTCGGTGACTCCGGCGAGTGCGGCCGCGGCCATGACCGCGTCGCGATCGCCCGCGCGCGAGGGCGGCGCAACCATCACGATCTGCTCAACGCCCGCAACGCGCGCCGGAATCGCGTTCATCAGCACTGACGACGGATACGCGCCGAGGCCGCCCGGCACGTAAAGACCGACCCGCTTGAGGGGCCTCACAAGCTGACCGAGCCGCATGCCGAGCGAGTCTTGAAAAGCGAACGGGCGTTCGAGCGTTTCGCGATGGAACCGCGCGATGCGCCGCGCGGCGAGTTCGAGTGCACGGCGGTCGCGCGCGGGAATTAGTCCCGGTGCCGCGGCAAGCTCCGCGTCGGTCACGCGCAACGTGCGCGGCGTCAGGGTTACCCCGTCGAACTTGCGCGTGTAGTCGATCAGCGCGCGGTCGCCACGGCGGCGGACCTCGGCGATTATCCGCGCGACGGCAGCGTTGAGGCGGACGTCGTCCGAACCGCCGCGCCGCGCGAGCATCATCGCCATGAATCGGCGCATCGCGGGCGTGCCGGATTTGAGCAACCTGAATTTCGTCACGCTTCTTTCACCCGCTCAATCTGCGCGCCCAGCGCCGCGAGCTTGACGTCGAGCGCCTCGTAGCCGCGGTCGAGATGATACACGCGGCCAAGCTCAGTGGCGTGCTCGGCGGCGAGGCCGGCAAGAATCAGGCTCATGCTGGCGCGCAGGTCGGTCGCCATCACGGGTGCGCCTTCGAGCTTCGCCGGTCCGCGCACCACGGCGGTCGGCCCCTTCATGAGAATATCGGCGCCCATGCGGATCAGTTCGAGTGCGTGCATGAAGCGGTTTTCGAAGATTGTTTCCGTAATCACCGAGGTTCCGGACGCCTGCGTCAACAGCGCCATCATCTGCGCCTGCAAGTCGGTCGGAAAGCCGGGGTACGGCAACGTGCGCAGCTCGATCGGCTTGAGATTGCCTTCGCGCCGCACACGAACGCCGCCATTCGTGGGAGTGATCTCAACGCCGGCCTCGGCGAGCTTGGCGGTTACGGCTTCGAGATGATTGAGCGGCGCGTTGCCGATCGTAACGTCGCCCCCCGTGATCGCCGCCGCAACCATGAGCGAGCCCGCCTCGATCCGGTCGGGAATGACCTCATGCTCGGCGCCGTGCAGGCGTTCGACGCCGTCGATTTCGATAACGTGGGTACCGGCGCCGCTGATTTGCGCACCCATCGCACCGAGCATCGCGGCAAGATCGACGATTTCCGGCTCGCGCGCCGCGTTTTCGATCTGGGTATGCCCGCTCGCGCGCACCGCCGCCATCATCAGGTTCTCGGTGGCGCCCACCGACGGATTATCGAGCCAGATCCGCGCGCCCTTAAGCGTTCGCGCATGTGCTTCCACGTAGCCGTTGCGAAGCTGGATCTTTGCGCCGAGCGCGCGGATTCCGCTGATGTGCAGATTGACCGGCCGCGTCCCGATCGCGCATCCGCCCGGCGTCGATACACGCGCAATCCCCTCGCGCGCAAGCAGCGGACCGAGCACCAGAAACGATGCGCGCATGGTCTTGACGAGCTCGTACGGCGCGACGTGCGAGGTGATCCTCTGGGCGCGAATTTCGACTTCGTGGTCGCTGGTCCATCGCGCCCGCGCGCCGAGTTCGTTCAGAAGCGCGAGCGTAGTGGTCACGTCACGCAGACGCGGCACATTGCGCACGCGCACCGGCTCGTCCGTCAATAGCGCGGCGATCAGAATCGGCAGCGCGGTGTTTTTGCTTCCGCTCACCGACACGGAACCGCGCAGCGGCTTTCCGCCGCGGATGATCATTTTGTCCATTGAAAGCTCAGGAGCGCGCGGTCACGACGCGCTCAATCCCGGCCAGATCGTTTATCACACCGGCGACCCGCAATCCCGCGTCGCGAAAGATCGCGCAGACGGCCGCGGCCTGCCCTGCCCCGACTTCAACGATCGCGGCGCCGCCGCGGCGCAGATGTCCGCCCGCTTCCGCGGCGATTTTACGGTAGCACTCGAGCGCGTCGGCACCCGCCACAAGTGCGGCAACCGGCTCGTAGTCGCGGAGTTCGGGTTCGAGCGAATCGAGCGCCGCGGCTTCAACGTAGGGCGGATTCGATACGATCAAGTCAAACTCACCGATCGCGCCGCCGCCGTCGCACGGCGTGAAGATATCGGCCCATCGCGGCGCGATTCGACCTTCGAGATGATGGCGCGCGAAGTTACGCCGTGCGACCGCGAGCGCAGCTTGCGAAATATCCGCCGCCACGACTGAAACGCCCGGCGCGTTGGCTGCGATCGCTATCGAGATCGCGCCCGAACCGGTGCCGATATCGAGTACGCGCGCATTCGGACGCTGGGTGATAAAATCGAGCGCCGCGGCGACTAGAACCTCGGTCTCCGGGCGCGGAATTAATACAGCTGGGCTGACTTCAATAGTGAGCGAATAAAATTCCCTGGCGCCGAGGATGTAGGCGAGCGGCTCGCGCTTGAGCCGGTGCACAAGCATCGCGTCGAACCTTTCAAGCGCCGCAGCCGGAAGATCGCCGGGGCCGGAAAGAATCGCAACGCGGCTAAGTCCCGCCGCGTGCGCCATCATCAACTCGCAGTCGAGGCGCGCCGTTCCGATTCCAGCGCGTGCGAGCCGCCGAGCGGCGTCATTAAGGATACCGAGGGCATGCGCGCTCGCGGATTCGGTGCGATTGAGCGGCGCCATCGCGGGTCTCAGGCGCTCAGTAGCTGCGCCTGCTCCTGCGTGGCAAGCGCGTCGATCAATGGATCGAGCGCGCCGTCAAGAAACTGGTCAAGCTGATGGATCGTGACGTTGACGCGATGGTCGGTCACGCGTGACTGGGGGAAGTTGTAGGTGCGGATGCGTTCCGAGCGATCGCCGGTGCCGACCATCGAGCGCCGGGTCGCCGCGATTTGCGCGTCCTGGTCGGCGCGCGCCTTTTCAAGCAGGCGCGCGCGCAGAATCTTGAGTGCGCGCGCCTTGTTCTTATGCTGCGATTTCTCGTCGCGGCATACGATCACCATCCCCGACGGTATATGCGTTATCCTCACCGCCGAGTCGGTGGTGTTGACGCTCTGTCCGCCCGGACCCGACGCGCGCATCACGTCGATGCGCAAATCCTTTTCCTCGTTGATATTGACTTCGACTTCATCGGCCTCGGGCATGACCGCGACGGTTACCGCCGAGGTGTGGATTCGGCCGGAGCCTTCGGTTTCCGGCACGCGCTGAACGCGATGCACTCCGCCCTCGAACTTGAGACGCGAGTAAGCGCCGCGGCCGGTGATCATGGCGACAACTTCCTTGATTCCGCCGAGGCCCGTGTCGCTGAGGCTCATCGTCTCAACCTTCCATCCGTGCCGCTCCGCATATCGAGAGTACATCCGAAACAGCTCGCCTGCGAAAAGCGAAGCCTCGGCGCCGCCAGTGCCGGCGCGGATTTCGAGCAGGACGTTGCGGTCGTCGTTGGGATCGCGCGGGATCAGCAGTTGGCGAATCTTTTCCTCGAGCGGAATCTGCCGCTTTTGCATCGAGGGCAGCTCCGCCTTGGCGAGTTCGCGCAGGTCGGAATCGTCGCCTTCGAGCAGGGCCTTGTGCTCGGCGATCTCGCCAAGCAGCCTGCGGTACTCGCGCGCGCACTCGACCAACTCGGTCAGCGACGCACGCTCCTTGGCGAGCTTCGCATACTCGCGATTATTTGCCATGACGGCGGGATCGCTGACCTTGCGCTCGAGTTCGGCGTAGCGATCTTCAATCCCTTGCAATTTGTCGAGCATCGTCGCCAAGCGGTAGCCGCTGCCAGCCTCCCAAAAACAAACGCGGCGGGAACCGGCCCGCCGCAAAACCAATCCCCCGCCCACCCGCAGGCGCTTCGATCCTTGGGGATCGCGGCCCCGGGTGGTGGGAGTACTATGCTACTTTAGTCCGTACTTGCGCTTAAAGCGCTCGACGCGGCCGGCAGTATCGACCAGGCGTTGCTGTCCGGTATAAAACGGATGACATTTGGAGCAGACTTCGACGTGGAGTTCACCCACAGTCGATCTGGTCTCGAAGGTATTGCCGCACGCGCAGATAACGACGCAGCGACGGTATTCAGGATGGATTGCGGCTTTCATTTGTTCAGCTTCCGGCATTCTCTCAGTTGTACTCAAGGTTATCATCGCCCTCGAACTCAGGCAATTCGCTGCCTACTCCATGTGCTGAACCTAAGGATAGCCACGATTCCAATTTTCGCAATGACAGCTGCAATCACGGTCATTGCGCCTGCCCGTGCCGCGAAGTTGCACGAGCGTCAGGCGTCTCGGGTAACGCGTTCCGCGCCTCCTGCGCCGGCACCGATTCCCGCCCGCGCCGGGGCGTCGGCAGCGCCGGGATTTGCGCCCGACAGTGAGACGATGTTTGCGCCCATTCTCGAGCTTGCCACGCCGGGACCCAACCGCGCAGCGCGCGCGGTCAAAATCTTCGACCGGCAGCTCGCTTTTCAGCGCAAATTTTCCTTTCATCCGGAACTCGACGGGGCCCTGACAGATTTGACCAAAAAGCTGCCGCCGCGTGAATCGACCTTGATTCGCGCTTCGGCTCTTTACTCGGCGGCCGATATTCCGTGGCACGAGCTGCGCGGCGGAGCGCATCAGATATCGGTCGCCGGAGCACCGGAAGGTTCAAATTATCTTT
>JAJZAG010000282.1 GCA_021799555.1 Deltaproteobacteria bacterium
CCGACAAGCTCGTCTTTCATCGCGATCTCGAAATCGAAATGCTCGCGGGACCCGGCCGCAGCGCGACGCTGCGCACGGCGCGCCTTCCCGGCCCGATGCACATGAGCGCCGCGCTGATGCGCTATCGGCATCTCAGCGCCGGCGAGCGGATTAGCGTTATGCGCGGAGGACTTAAGATGCTTGCGATGCGCCGGCGCGAGCATCGCAACCTCGAAAAGCTGACCGTTGCCGATCTGATGACGGCGCTTGGGCAGAGTAATAACGCGCGGCGCTCGTTCTGGTATCCGCTCTCGATCGCAACGCTCAACGACGAACCGGAAATATCTTCGGCGGCGCTGCTGGCGGAGGTGCTCAAGCGCGCGTTCTTCTCGCGCCGCGCGGATTCCGCGTTCGTCTATTCGCGCGTCGGCCTGAGCGATCTGTACTGCACAGGTGCGCGCGCGTATATCGAACGCGCGGGCGGGGTCGTCGCGACTCATTCGATCGTCGAGGCGATCGAGACCGGCGACGATGGTTTGGCCACGCACGTGCGACTGCGCGACGGGCGGCGGCTTGGCGCGGCAAATTTCATTTCCGCCGCCGCGCCTCATCATCTGCTCCGGATGCTGCCCGAGAGCGTGGTTGCCGATCCGCTTTTCGCGCGAATTGCGCAGCTTCAGACTTCACCGATAATCTGCGCGCACGTCTGGCTCGATCGCGAAGTCACGCGTTCCGCGTTCGTTGGATTCATCGGCACGGCTACGCAGTGGATGTTCAACAAGCGCAAGATTTTCGAGCGCCACGGCGAGCGCCATCCGGGCTACCTGAGTTTCGTGATCAGCGGCGCGCGCAAGCTGGTCGATTCCTCGAATGAGGAGATTCTGGATCTGGTGATTAGCGATCTGTGCGCGATGATTCCCGCCGCTCGCAATGCGAAAGTCGTAAAGGCGCTCGTGCTGAAGGAAAAGCAGGCAACGATGGCGCCCGAACCGCGCTCGTACGAATTGCGGCCCACGGCGACCACGCCGATCGCCAACCTGTTTCTGGCCGGCGACTGGATTCAGACCGGTCTTCCCGCGACGATCGAAAGCGCCGTGGTCTCCGGCCGCGCTGCCGCCGCCGCGGTAAGCGCGCGCGCCGGAAGGGCCGAGGGAAACGCCTGATGGCCGCGCGGCGTGCAATCGTTACCGGCGCCAACGGATTCGTCGGATGCCACGTCGCGCGAGCGCTGCTCGCGCGCGGCGATCGAGTGCGCGCGCTGGTGCGCCCCAACGCCGATCTTGCCGCGCTGGCCGGCCTGGATGTCGAGTTCGCGCGCGGCGACCTGCGCGATCGCGCCGCAATCGAAAAGGCGGTCGCGGACTGCGGCGAGGTTTATCACGTCGCCGCCGACTACCGCCTGTGGGTGCCGGATCCGGCCGCGATGTACGCGAGCAATGTTGAAGGCACGCGAATTGTGATCGAGGCCGCAAAAGCGGCGGGCGCCAAACGCATCGTGTACACCAGCACCGTGGGCACGCTGGGAATTCCGCGCGACGGCGCAGGCACCGAAGTCACTCCGGTCAGCCTCGCGGACATGACCGGACCGTACAAGCGCTCGAAATTCATGGCGGAGCAGGTCGCATTAGAAGCTGCGCACCGAGGCGCTCCGGTTGTGATCGTGAATCCTTCGACTCCGATTGGCGCGCTCGATTTGAAGCCGACACCGACCGGACGAATCGTCCGGGATTTTCTTGCCCGCCGGATGCCCGCGTACATGGACACCGGCCTGAACCTCGTCGACGTCGAAGACTGCGCGCGCGGTCATCTGCTCGCCGCCGAGCGCGGACGGATCGGAGAGAAGTATATCCTGGGCGGAGAGAATCTGACGCTCAAGGAGATGTTCGATCGTCTCGCGCGCCTTTCGGGGTTGCCCGCGCCGCGCGTACGGATTCCGTACGCGGTCGCATTCGGCTTTGCGCTCGGTGCCGAGGTGGTCGCGCGCGCCGTGACTCATCGAGCGCCGCGCGCGAGCCTGACCGAGGTGCGGATGGCGCGCAAGCGGATGTTCTTCGACTGCGCGAAGGCGCGGCGCGAACTTGGCTACGTGACGGGGCCGATTGACGCTGCGATCGCGCGCGCGATCGAGTTCTTCCGAAAAACCGGCGTGAACAGGGACGCCGCGTAGCGCGATGATGCATCTGCTGGCAGGCACGATCGAGCTGCGCCCTTACGTGTTCGTTTTTCTGGCGAGTTTTCTCTTCATATCGATCGCCAACTTCGGAGTGCGGACGACGGTGCTGTTCGCGATCCTAACCTATATGGTCGCGCTCGCGTGCGAATGGTCGTCGGTGCATAACGGCTTTCCGTTCGGGCTTTATCACTATATCGACGCGACGCGCGGGCGCGAGTTGTGGATCGCCGGCGTCCCGTTCTTCGACTCGCTGTCGTTTACCTTTCTGGGCTTCGCGAGTTACACGATGGCGCTGCTGCTGTGCGCGCCGCTCTATCGCAACGGAATCGATCTGCGGCTTCTCGACACCTGGAAAATCCGGCGCTCCCCGCGAGTGTGGTTGATGGCGGCGCTGTTCATGGTGATGATCGATATGGTCGTCGATCCGTTGAGCGTCCTCGGCGATCGATGGTTCCTCGGCAAGATTTTCTGGTACGACCCGCCGGGGCCGTATTTTGGCGTGCCGATCAGCAATTACCTCGGATGGTATTTCGTCGCCGCGATCACGATACCGATCTTTCTGGTGCTCGACGGTACGCTAAACCGCGACGCGAAAAAGCCGGCGGGGGTGCTCGAGGCGCTGCCTTCGCGCGGGCTCTTCGGTCCGGCGCTTTACCTCGGAATCGCCGGGTTTGGAATCACGATGCTGTTTCGAATCGGTGCGGCGAATATCGGATGGGCCGGAGTTTTCATTTTCCTTCCGTTCCTAACGTTGGCGATACACATTCTGACGCGCGCCGAATCTTACGGCGATGCGGCGGCAATCGAGCGCCACCTCGCCGATTTTCCCTTCGAACGCACGCTTGCAATTTGGCCTGCCGCCGTCACCAGCGCGCCGCTCGAGCGCAGCCGCCAAAGCTAGCCGCGGCGGCGGCGCGTGGCGGGAGCTGCGCCGCGCGACGCGATCGCTTCAAGTGCGGCGGCGATCGAGCGCGTCGCGCGCCCGAGGCTGCGCATCATCCGCGGCAGCCGAATCATCACCGACGGGTTGCGCATCAGAAAATTCGCCGCTGTCAGTGGCCGCACGGCGCCGTTCTCGTCGGCCATCTCGGCGCCGATCACGTCGTCATCGACGGTGTCCATCACCGCCCGAAGCGCCGCGAATCGAAGCCCTCGCTCGCGCGCCTCTATCGCGAGCGCGGCGGTTTCCATATCGACGGCGATCGCTCCGGTGACCTGGTTCGCGGCGCGCTTCTCCGCACCGGTCCCAAGCACGCGATGCGAGGTCAGGATTGCGCCGGTCGAGTAGCCGATTCCCGCCAAACGCAGATATCCGCCGAGTTCGTCAAGCGTCGCGCTGTCGATTGTCGCGATATGATCGGATGCGCCGCCGCGGGTCGCGACGATTCGATCGGCGAGGATCAGATCGCCCTCGCCGAGTCCGCTCGAGAGCGCGCCGGCGACTCCGGTGCCGATAACGATCTCGGCGGCGGGAAAGAGATCCAGCGCGCGGCGTGCCGCGCGCTGCGCCCGGGCGAATCCCATTCCGGTGGCGATCGCGACAATCTCGGTTGCGCCGAGTTGCGCGCGAAACCCGCGCAGAAACGGGTCGTCGATCGCGCGGCGCGGCTTTATCCGCCGCGCGAGCGGCGCGATTTCCCGCGCGAAGGCATAAAAGAGAAGAATCAAAACGGCAGTTCCCGTGAGGCCGCCGGCCCTTGAGCGCGCCGCCGGATAGAAGCAAAATTGCGCGGTCATGAGCCCCGGTCAAGCATCGACTCGCTCGTTCGCCGCGGTCCCGACCGGCAAACGCCCGTGAAACGACTCGTCGTCAACGGCGATGACTTCGGTCTGTCGGCCGAGGTCAACGCCGGCGTCGTGCGCGCGCATCGCGAAGGAATCCTGACCAGCACGAGCCTGATGGTCGCCGAGGCCGCGAGCCGAGAGGCGGCCCAACTTGCGCGGGAAAACCCCGCACTTGATGTTGGCCTGCACGTCGTAGTGTGCAAGGGGCGCAGCGTTCTGGCGCCGGATAAGCTCGCGGGCGCCGTCGATTCCGCAGGCCGGTTTCCGGAAAATCCAGTCTGGGCCGGGATGCGATGGTTTTTCGACGCGAGGGTGCGCGCCGCGCTTGCCGCGGAGCTACGCGCGCAAGTCGAGCGCCATCTCGAACTCGTCGGCCGCCTCGATCATATCGACGGACACCTGAACTTCCATGTGCATCCGGTGATTGCGGATATCGTGGTGGAACTCGCGGCCGAGTACAAAGTTGGATGCATACGGATTCCACGCGAAGCGGTAATGACAACGCTCAAGCTGCGGCGCGATCACGCACCGCGCAAGCTCGTCGAGGCGGTGATCTTCCGCGCGCTCTCGCGCCGCACGCGAAGGATGATCCGCGAGCGCGGCATCAGATCGACCGACTGGCTCTTCGGGTTGCATCAGAGCGGTCACTTGAGCGAGGACTATATTGTCGGCGTAATCGAGCGGTTAGGCGACGGCGCAACCGAATTGTACTTTCATCCCGCCGCCGATTGCGGCGGAACGCCACCCGCGCCGGCGGCGCAGAGCGAGGTCGAAATCCTGACGAGCAAGAGGGTGCGGTCTGCGCTCGAAGCCCACGGCGTCCGGCTGACGACGTTCCGGGACCTCGCGAGCGGCGCCGGATAAGCGCAAATCGCCAGGAGTGCGGAGGGAGTAGCGATGAGCGAGACGGTAGTGCGGCCGGCAAAGCTGTCTGATCTTCCGCCGATCACCGGGATTTACAACCACTACATAGTACACACGCCGATCACGTTCGACCTCGAG
>JAJZAG010000283.1 GCA_021799555.1 Deltaproteobacteria bacterium
CCTATCGAAAGTAGCGCGCCAAATACCAGGTGCAGGCGCGCGGTGCCCGCGAGGCTCAGATTGAGCGCCGCTCCCTCGCGCCGCCGCAATGCGACGATCTCTCGCGCGGCGAACGGCAGCGCGCCGAGCGCAAACAAAATTCTCGGGCCCGCTAAAATGGCGAGCTCGGGGATGGACAAGAAAGCGACGCCGATCAGCAACAGATATTCGAGCTTGGTCGCGCCGGCGCCGATCCTGACTGCAAGCGTGCGCTTGCCGCTGCGCGCGTCCGTTCCGATATCGCGCAGATTGTTGACCACCAGGATCGCCGTCACCAGACACGCTACCGGAATCGAGGCGACGATCCCGAGTCGGTCAAGCCTGCCGGTCTGCACAAAGAGCGTGCCGTTCACCGCGACGATCCCGAAGAAGACGAACACAAAGAGCTCGCCGAGACCGCGATACGCGATCGGCCACGGTCCCGCCGTGTACGCGATTGCGCACAGCAGCGAGAGGATGCCTACTAGCAGGATTGGCCAACCACCCACCGCCACGAGATACAGGCCCGATAACAACGCTGCACCAAGCACGCCGTACGCCGCGTTTCGCACGGTTGTAGCGTCCACCAGACCGGCTTGCGTGACGCGGATCGGACCCAGCCGGTCATTGCGATCCGCCCCGGCAACAAAGTCGTAATAGTCGTTGGCGAAGTTTGTGCCGACCTGGATCAACAAGGCCGCAAGAAGAGTGACCGCCGCAGCCGGCCAATTGATTGGCACAACGCGGGAGGCGAGCGAAAGACCAACCATGACCGGCACGATAGCCGCGGGAAGAGTGCGCGGACGCGCCGCCGCGACCCAGACCGGCAAACTGCTCGAGCGCATCTGCACCGGACCTCGAGTTTACGGCAGCGAGGGAAATTTAGAGAAATCGGGTTTGCGCTTCTCATTGAAAGCGTCGCGCCCTTCCTGCGCTTCTTGGGTCATATAGAAGAGCAGCGTGGTGTTACCGGCCAATTCCTGGATGCCGATCATGCCGTCCATCTCGGCGTTGAACGCCGACTTGAGGCATCGAAGTGCCATCGGACTATGGGACAGGATTTCGCGGCACCACTGGACCGTCGTCGCTTCGAGCTCGGCGAGCGGCACCACGACGTTGACGAGTCCCATATCAAGCGCTTCACGGGCAGTATATCGGCGGCACAGGTACCATATTTCGCGCGCTTTCTTCTGCCCTACCAAACGCGCGAGGTGTGCGGCGCCGAGGCCGCCGTCGAAGCTGCCGACGCGCGGTCCGGTCTGGCCGAATATTGCATTGTCCGCGGCGATCGTCAGATCACACACCACATGCAGTACATGACCACCGCCGATCGAATAGCCGGCAACCATCGCAATCACCGGCTTCGGAATCGATCGAATCAGCTTCTGCAGGTCGAGTACGTTCAACCGTGGCACGCCGTCACCGCCGACATAGCCCTGTTCGCCCCGAACGCGCTGATCGCCGCCGCTACAAAAGGCCCGGCCGCCTTCGCCGGTGAGGATGATGACGCCGATCTCGCGGTCCTCGCGCGCGCGCGCAAAGGCGTCGATCAATTCGTTTACGGTTTTCGGGCGAAAAGCGTTGTGCACCTGCGGGCGATTGATGGAGATTCGTCCGATTCCTTCCGCTTTCTGAAACTTGATGTCCTCATATTCGTGATTTGCGACCCAGTTGACTGTCATATCAATTCTCCCTGTTGGTAATGCATGAAGTCGTGTCCATGAATTCGATTACGATCCGGCTGTACTCAGCGGGACGTTCAAGATGCGGGGCATGCCCGCAGCCGGCAACGATCACGAGCCGGGAGCGATTGATTCCCGCCGCTAGCTCCCTGCCAATTCCTATGAACTTATCGTCCAGCGCGCCCACGACGATGAGCGTCGGTACCTTGATTTCCTCCAGTCGCGCGCCGAGCCACGGTTGACTGCCGGCGCCCATCGCGAGCAGGCTTGACCGCAAGCCACCCGGTTTGCACGACCGCCGCTCTTGCCGTAGACGCTCACGCACGTGTGCCGACAGCGCGCGCTGCGATTTGAAAAGCGGGAGCCGCTCCCAGCGATCGACGAAGGATTCGATACCGGCGGCATCGATAAAGGCCGCCAGTTCCGCGTCGGCCGCTCGCCGCCTCAGACGTTGCTTGGATTCGGCGATTCCCGCCGACGCGCTCTCCAGGATCAACCGCTCAACTCGAGCGCCGTATTGGAGAGCAACGAATAGCGCCAACCGCCCGCCCATCGAATACCCAGCCAGAGAAAAACGGCGGATATCGAGTGTATCGAGCGTTTCGATCAACGTACGCGCCGTGCTCTCAATCGAATAGCCGGACAGATCACTGCCGATATCGGTACCGCCATGACCGGGCAGGTCGAGACTCAAGACCCGATACCGCAGGCTCAGATGCTCGCGCACTCCGAGCCAACTGTTCATGCTACCGGTGAAGCCGTGCAGCAGTACGAGCGGCGAATCACCCGGCGCGGGACGTCCTTCGTCGGCGAGATTTACGACCCCAGCACTGACTCTGACTCGGCGGCTCATCGGAGGTCGTCGAGTTGCGATTTGGATCGCAGTGCATTTAGCGCCGCATCGATGATCTCACGATGGCGAGCCAGATTATGCGCACGATCCCCGTCTATTTCGATCACGTGTAGCCCCGGCTCCGCGGCGGCTGCGCGCATCGTCGTGCCGAATTCGTCCCATGAACCCGGACGATAATGCGAACCACCGCACATGGTGACCGCACCCTTGACCGATAGTTTGTGCGGCGTGGAAAAGAATCGATCGAATACTTCGCCCAATGCGGACTGCGGCAAGAACGAGAAAATTCCGCCACCATCGTTGTTGATGACGACGATCACGATGTGAATGTGGTGGCGGACCGCGATCTGCAAGGCGCCAATGTCGTGCAGAAAACTCAGGTCGCCTATTATAAGGACTGTCAGCCCCGCGTGGACCGCGGCACCTCCCAAAGCGGCCGAAACGACGCCGTCGATCCCGTTTGCACCGCGGTTGCAATACACGCCTAGCGGGCGCGGCAAAGCGCCAAGGAATGTATCAAGGTCGCGCACCGGCATGCTGTTGCCGACGTGCAGGCTGGAGTTCGGCGGCAGGTACCTCAGTGTCTCGACAAAGACCTTGCCTTCGAACATATCCCGATCGCGATCGACTTCGTCGGCAAGCGCGGCGCGGACCGCTCGTGAAGCTCCGATCCAAGATTGCGTCCAGCGCGATAGACAACTACTTCGCTTGATCAACCCCGCCAGATCCAGGCAAAAATCGGCTGGATCGGCATGCGCGATGTCCGTTGCGACCTGCGCCGGATCGGGCCATTCCCTTGCGGGAGCCACGAGCACATGAACGGGCCGGCGCAAGGCGAGAAACTGCGCGAGCGGCTTGGATATCGGCGGAAATCCGAACTGCAGCACCGCGTCGGCCTGATGGTCCCGGACAAAGGCCCTATCGCGCAGCATCACATCGTAAGCGTCAACCACCAGGCCGAGGTCGTGATTTGCGTAACGCACTCCGGACAGCGGATCGGCGAGAATCGGCCAGCCAAGCTGCGTAGCGAGACTCACAACCGCGCGCGGAAGGTTATCGGGGGTACCCGGCCCGCAGACGATAATGCCGCGCCCGGTATCTTCGAGCTTTTCAGCAATTCGATGCATCGCGTCGGCGGAAAGAACCGCGCGAGTCTGATGCACCACTGCATAGGGCACGCGATCATCACTGCTCGGGCACGACGTCGCGAGCGCGGTCAGTTCCTCGCTTACGTCGAACAGCGGCTCGCGCATCGGCAGATTGATCTGCACCGGACCATGCGCCGATCCCGTCGCCAGCGACACCGCGCGGCACGCGACGGTTCGATAGTACGCGTCGAGATCACAACCAGCTTCGGGCGCGGGGGCGTCGACGGCCCATCGTACGCGGCTGCCATAGAGGCGCGTCTGATCTATCGTTTGAGGCGCGTGCCAGTCGCGCAGTTCTGGCGGCCGATCCGCGGTAATCACAATGAGCGGCACGCACTCGAGGGAGGCTTCCACAATCGCCGGCATATAGTTCGCCGCGGCCGTCCCCGAAGTGCACACGAGAGCAACCGGGCGCCGGCTCTGCCGCGCCATCCCCAACGCAAAGAACGCCGCGCTCCGCTCATCGAGAATCACCCACGGACGAAAGCCGCCGGCGCGAGTGATGCCGAGCACCATCGGGGTCGAGCGCGAACCCGGCGAGATACAGACCTCGGCTAGGCCGCATCTGCGCAGTTCATCGGCGATTGCGAAGCATGCGCGCACGTTGGGATTCAACAGCTCACTCAAGATTGGAACTCCTTAGCAGAGCCGTCAATTTGAATTCGGTTTCGTCGAATTCAGAATCGGAATCGGAGCCATCGACGATTCCAGCCCCCGCCCACGCAACCATCCGCCGCCCTTGGATAAGTGCCGAGCGGAGTGCGACGGTAAACTCGCCGTCGCCCGCGGCATTCATCCAGCCCACTCCTCCAGTGTACCAACCACGTTCCGGTTCATTGCGCTCGATAATGGCGCGCGCAGCGTGCATCGGCACACCACACACGGCTGGAGTCGGGTGGAGCAGCCCGGCAATTTCAAGCGCCGAGCGTCGTTGGCGCAGATGACCCGCTACGGGAGTGAACAGATGTTGCGCCTCCGGCAACCGCATCATTTCGGGCGTTTTCGGCGTGTCGCTTAGAGCCGCGACTTGCGCCAACGCAGAGCGAATTGCGGAAACGACCAACTGGTGTTCGTTGCGATTCTTGTCCGACGCGAGCAGCCACTCGCCCAAGCGACGGTCCTCATCAGGGGTAGCGCCGCGCGGTGCGGATCCGGCGAGCGCGCCCGAGCTGACCTCCTCGTCGGCAACTTTG
>JAJZAG010000284.1 GCA_021799555.1 Deltaproteobacteria bacterium
GCGCTTGTTTAAGTTATAGAACCAGAAGAACAGGCTGCGGTCGGGATGCGGCATATCGCCGGCGAATGGACCGATCCGGCGCGCGGCGTCGCCGCCGGGCGATTCGAGCTTGATCACGTCGGCGCCAAGGTCGGCGAAGATACGCGCGCATAGCTGCGCGCGATGGTCGGTCAGATCGAGAACGCGAAGTCCATTTAGCGCGCCGGGTGGGTTCACTTTTCAATCTTGCGGGGCGCCTTACCCAGACGCTCAATCGCGAACGGGCTTAGATCCAGGGTTGGCGGAATTTCCGCGAGCACTTCGTTGTGCCGCCCCGTGCGCTTGCCGCCGCGCACGCGGATCGTTTCGAAAGTGTCAGGATTAACCCACCGCACACCCAACACGCAGGGCTTGGCTTGTCCGTCTTCATCGACGGCGACTTCGGTGAGACCCGGTTTATCGAAGTAGGTAACTTTTCTCAGCGACATATGAGTTCAATCCGGCTCCGAGCCGGCGGATGCTGCGGCGCGAATGCGGTCCTCGTGCGGTTTTCCGCCCGAATATGAGCTATCGATGATACGAATCCGCGCCGAAAAACTCAAACGAACCAAGCGCGCGCCGCTATAGCCGGGCCTGAATTGCCGCAGCCGTGGGAGCTTCGCGGCTCGGATCCGGTTTGGCCGCGGAATCCGGCTCCTGCGCAGGATCGGAGACAACAGGAGCATCGCCGCGTCCTTCGGCCTCGAGCGCCTCATCAGCAAGGCGCTGCTTGAGCACCGGCGAGGTCGGAATCCGTAGGACCAGCTCGCGGCAAACCTCGTCCTCGGCGCGCGCGATATTGATATCGCGCATATCGACTAGGGTTTGAGCTGAATTGAGAGCGATATCGATTGGATCGACAGCGGGCATCGGATTGACGTGGTAGCGGTCGCCGTCGAATTTTAGCAGAACCCGGTCGCTGTGCGTGGAAACCATCCGGCCCTGCACGCCAACCTCCTCGGCCGAAACGAGGAACAGGTAATACGACTCGTAATGCGTGACCATCCCGTAAACGACCCCGTCAACGTGAAGCCACTGGCCCAGTTGGTGCGGATCAACTTGGGCAAGTTTCTTGCCGTTATCGATACCGTGCTCTTCGAGCACAGCGTCCACCGCGATGGGGTTAAGCACTACAAACTCGCGCTGTGCGAGATATCCAACCATGTCGCCGCGCAGGCGCTGCGCGTCGGTCCAGGCCCAGCGGCGACGCTGCTCCTGATTGCGGACCGTCACCGGCATCTTGTCCACGATATATTGCGCGCTACCCTCGTCGAGGAACGGCAGCACCGCCAGCCGCTCGGGCGGATCTTCGAGATAATGCTTCGAGACCTTCAGGTTGAGCGTACTGGGATCGAGCTCGACGAGGCGATCCCACCAGGTCTTTTTGCCGTGAGAATCGGCGTAATAGGGCTGCTCGAAAAATGGTCGCGACGCGGCGTCCTCATAGGATACTTGGGAGCATCCCGCGATCATTGTCATTGTGAGCAGCGCTGTCAGGAACAGTATTTGTCGATTATCCAGAATTCCCATCATCTCACTCAAGTAAGTCCCTTTTCTCTGAAGACGTCGCGAGGATGCCGTGATCGAGATCGGGACGCACGCGGCGCCATGAAAATTCATCGTCGCAGTGAATTATCTCGCGAGCGCATCGTCGAATATACTCGTCGCCGGGCTTGCGGGGAAACCCCCCAGCGGAAGTTATCGCGCCCCATGCGACTGAGGCATGTCGGCCTGCCGCCTACCTAGTACGGGCGCCGCTGTCAGAAGCGCCGAAAAAATTCGACAAATAAAAATAGAGGGCTACCGAGTATGAGAGTCGGTATCAACGCTCTCGCCCTGTCCCCGGGAGTCGTCGGCGGTGCGGAGACCTATATTCGCGGTCTGCTGCACGGTCTCGAGCGGTTGAACACCGGCGATGAGTACATTGTATTTACCAATCGCGACAATCACGAAACCTTCGCGGTTCAGGACGAAAACTTCAGGCGCATCCGGCTCAACGCGCCGGCGAGCTGGGATATCCGGTCGCTAATTATGACTCGGGTCATCGGTGAACAGCTCTGGCTGCCCCGCATCGCGGCCCGTGAGCGCGTGGACGTGCTCCATTCACCGCTCGACTCGATTCCGCTTGCCGCGCGTTGCGCCACGGTAATGACTTTGCACGATCTCAACTTCGAGGCATTTCCGGAAACCAACAATCGTGCGGAGCGCAGCATCGCGCGGGCGCTGGTCAAAGCTTCGGCGCGGAGGGCCAGCGCGATTATCACGGTGAGCAGATTCAGCCATCGGACGATTTTGAATGACCTCAAAGTGGCGCCCGAGCGCCTGTTCATGGTGCACAATGGCGGTCCAGTACCGTTGGCCGCGCATCACTCAACGAATAATGGGAACTGGAGCGCGTGCGCCGCCCGCATGGGTATAAACGGACAATATGTACTCGCGCTGAGCAGCCTGAATTCGCACAAGAATATTGATACTCTGATTCGGGCCTTTGGTGCGGTCCGCGCCGCTCAAGATTGCCAGTTGATCGTCGCCGGCCATCTTCCGAAGAGCAAGCCGACGCTGCCGGAGTTATCGAACTCTTTGGGGCTTGGACGCAAGACAATATTCACTGGCTATCTGGATGCCGAGGAACTCAGGCAACTGATGCGGCACGCGCGCCTGTTCGCATTTCCGTCACGCTACGAGGGCTTCGGCTTGCCGGTGATCGAGGCAATGAGCGAAGGGATTCCGGTGATATCTTCGAATGCGGCCGCGCTTCCGGAAATTGCCGCGGATGCGGCAATATTCGTCGATCCGCTGTCGCCAGACCAGATGACGAAAGCGATCGAGCGAGTGCTCGGTGATGACGCCCTCAGGCAGCGGCTAAGGGCGGCCGGACGGCGCAACGCCGGGCGTTTTTCGTGGGAGCGAACGGCGATGCTATCGAGCCGGGTTTACCGCTATGCTGCCGGAGTGCGGGCAGACCCGGTCGAGGCCGGCGACGGCGCGGCACTATTGGGAACGCAGGCCAAAGAGATGGCCGAAGAGGAAACGACAGGAGGTCGACTTGTCGCCGACGGCAGCGAATAAAGCAGGCGTATTGTTTCGCTCGCTCAAGAGCGGGGTTGACGCTATCGGGCCGAAAACCCGGACCGCGCTGTCCTACGCCGTGGCGGGGGCGATACTGTGGTTCGTTGCGCAGGGAATCAATCCGGCGCGGATCGCACTCAGCTTGCGGCGCGCGGACGCCGGCCTGTTCCTGAGCGTATGCGCTGTGTCGTTCGCCGTCTGGTTTCTCGGGGAAACGCTGCTGTTCTCCCGGCTGTTCAGCTATTTCCATCGCCGCACCACGTTTTATGAGATGCTCGTTCCGAACGCGGCGCAGTACTTTCTGCAAGTGGTCAATGTCGCGGTTGGAAGCGGCGCACTGCTGTTCTTCTTAAACCGGCGCAAGGGTGTTCCTTGGCTGGCCGGTGGCGCCACGCTGTTGCTCCAGGCACTGGTGGATCTTCAGATCCTTGCGCTCATGGCCCTTGCGGGGCTGACCGTCTCCGGACACGTCCGGTTCCCCGGCGCGCTCTATTACCTAGTCGGAATGCTGGCCGCGATGTGGCTGATAATGTGGTTCTGGCTGCGCGGGCGGCCAAGATGGCGCATCGCCCGCATGATTTATGATCGTCGGGTTTTCAGGAGCTTCCGCGAGGCGCGACTGTCGCACTATCTGCGGCTAATCGCCCTGCGCGCTCCGATTTTTATCTTTCAGAGCTTCGTGTTCTATGGCGAGATGCGCGCGTTCGCGATCCACGCTCCGATCGCCACCGTGATGGCCGACACGCCGCTGATCCTGCTCGCGACGAGCCTGCCGCTGACGCCGGTGGGGATTGGATCGGAGCAACTGATGATGGTCTGGTGCTTTCGTGCCTACGCTTCAGTTGCTGATCTGCTCGCGGTGTCGCTTGCGATAAGCGCAACCGGCGTGCTGTTCCGATGTGCGCTCGGAATCGGCTCGGTCCGCTCGTTCATCCATCAGATGCTCGCGCAAGATCTTAGCGGCGAGCAGGTTTCCGCTCCGGCCTCCGTGGCTCCCAAGCGCACCGGCGCGCTCGCGCCGGACGCGCCCTGACGTTCGCTGGCCTGCGGCGCGTTTCAGGTGCGGACGCGGCGGACTCGCGCCGGATCGAAGGGTGCGTTAATCTAGCGCCAGAGTTATTTATCACCACTAAACTTTGAAGGAGCTTGTCCGCCGCTAGATGCGTGCGTCGGCCAATTGATCGTGCCAGAGAGCGACTACAAATCCACCCTTGCGCTGCCCAAGACCGAATTTCCGATGAAGGCGAACCTCGCCCGGCGCGAGCCCGAGATTTTGCAGCGCTGGGACGAGCTTGACCTCTATGCTCGGCTGCTCAAGTCGCGCGCTAGCGCCCAGACTTGGATCCTTCACGACGGTCCGCCATACGCAAATGGGCGGGTCCATCTCGGGACCGCGCTCAACAAGATTCTCAAAGATTTCGTGGTCCGTTCGCGCGCGATGATGGGATATCGCACGCCGTTCGTGCCGGGATGGGATTGCCACGGGATGCCGATCGAGTACCGAGTCTCCCGCGAGCTCGGCGCGAAAGCGCGCTCGATTCCCAAACTCGAGCTGCGCAAGCTGTGCCGCGCCGAAGCTGACAAGTGGATCGAGCTCCAGCGCAGCGATTTCCGGCGCCTTGGATGTATCGGCGACTGGTTCAATCCCTATCTGACGATGGCGCCTGAGTACGACGCCGCCGAAATAGCCGCGCTCGCACGCCTGGTCGCCGGCGGTTACGTCTATCGCGGCCGACGTCCTGTTCATTGGTGTTTCGATTGCCGGACTGCGTTGGCGGAGGCTGAAGTCGAGTACGCGGAGCATTC
>JAJZAG010000285.1 GCA_021799555.1 Deltaproteobacteria bacterium
ACGAGCTGCGCGCCCGCGCCCGGCTTGAGCTCGACCGCGTGAATCACGGTACCGAGCGGAATATTCCTCAGTTTGAGCGCGTTGCCCGGTTTGATGTCGGCGTTTTCGCCCGATTCGACTTTGGCCCCGACCTTAAGACCTTCAGGCGCCAGAATGTAGGCCTTGACGCCGTCGGCGTAGTGCAGCAATGCAATATTAGCCGACCGGTTCGGATCGTACTCGAGCGCGGCGACAACCGCCGGGACGCCATCATGGATGCGCTTGAAGTCGATCACGCGCAAGCGGCGCTTGTGTCCGCCGCCACGATGACGCGAAGTCATCCGGCCGCGGTTGTTGCGTCCACCGGTGCGCTTGACCGGCTCGAGCAGATTTTTCTCGGGCTCCTTCCTGGTGAGCTCCGAGAAATCCGCCACCTGCATGAAGCGCTGACCGGGAGTCCGCGGATTAAGCTGGATTACTGCCATGATAATATCGCTCTCGGCTACACCCCTTCGAAAAACTCGATCCGATCGCCTTCTTTAAGAGTCACGTAAGCCTTTTTCCAATCCGAACGGCGTCCCTTGATCGCGCCGCGCCGCCGCGATTTCCCCATCAGATTGACCGTCCGGACCTTCAGCACGGTAACCTTAAAGAGCTGTTCAACCGCCACGCGAATCACGTCTTTGCTCGCGTCGGGACGAACCCGGAACAGAACCTGGTTGGTCTTCTCCCCGACGAAGGTGCCTTTCTCGGTGATGAGCGGCGCCATCACGATTTGTTCGAGACTCATCGCGCCTCACCTCCGGCTTTTTCGACTGCTGACTCGCCGCGCGCGGTACCGTCGGCCGACAGGCGCGATTCGATCGCGCGGGCGGTAGCTTCGGTCATCACAAGCTCGTCGTAGTTGAGCAGGTCGAAGACGTTTAATCCGGCGAGCGCGAGAGTCTTGTGCGCGGCCAGGTTGCGCGAGGCGCGATAAAAGCCCGCGTCCGCCTCGCCCAGCACGACGAGGGCATGATTTACGCCAAGTTTATCCAGAAACTCTTTGGCGCGCTTGGTTTTGGACTCGGGCAGTGCGAGCGATTCGACGATATAGACTTTCCCTTCGCGCGCGCGATCCGACAACGCAAGGCACAGAGCGCGCCGCCACGCCTTCTTGGGCATCTTGAAAGAATAATCACGCGGAACCGGGCCGAAGATCGTGCCGCCGCCGCGCCATATGGGCGAACGCGTCGATCCCGCGCGTGCGCGTCCGGTCCCTTTTTGGCGCCATGGCTTGCGCCCGCCGCCCGAGATCAGACCGCGAGTTTTGGTCGCAGCCGTTCCCGAGCGCCGCTTTGCGAGCTGCATCTGGACGGCCTCATGAACGACCGATCTATCTCCGTCGCGGCCGAACACAGCGCCCGCGAACTCAATTTCGCCCGCGCGTTCCGATGCGGCCGAATAGAGCGGAAGCTTGACCGGATTATGTTGTGTCGTCTGTTCAGGCATTAGCCGCCACCACACTGGCGCGCCGGCGCGGACGCGCGGCGTGTTCAACGACAACGACTGCGCCATCGGGACCGGGCAGCGCGCCGGAAATCACAATTGCGTTCTCTTCAGGCAGCACTTCAACGACTTCGAGATTAAGCACCGTCGCCGTTTCGTTGCCCAGTTGCCCCGCCATCCGAAGCCCCTTGCGCACCCGTCCGGGATAAGAGCGATTGCCGATCGAGCCGCCGTGCCGGAAATATTCGTGAGTGCCGTGCGAACCCGGAAATCCGGCAAAGTGATGTCGCCGGATAACCCCAGCGTAACCGCGTCCCTTCGATACGCCCTCGACGTCAACCTGGTCACCCGGCTTGAAGACTTCGCCAACCGTGATCGGTTGCCCTAGCTTTAGCTCGGCGTCGCCGCGGCGTTCGAACTCGACGGTGCGCAGGCCGGGAGCGATCTCGGCGGCCTTGAAATGACCGCGGATCGCGCCGTTGACCCGTGACAGCTTCTTCTTGCCCCAGGTCACCTGGACGGCATCGTAGCCGTCGCACGGCACGGTCTTTAGTTGCGATACGAGGCACGGGCCGAGCTGCACGACGGTGACCGCGCGGACGCGGCCCTGAGCGTCGGCCACCTGCGTCATCCCGAGTTTCTTTCCGATTAGTCCGGTAAGCATCGCCGCTACTCGAGCTTGATCTCAACGTCCACGCCGGCGGCAAGATCGAGCTTGCCGAGCGCGTCGATGGTTTGCTGGGTGGGCTCGAGCACGTCGAGGAGCCGCTTATGGGTGCGGATTTCGAAATGCTCGCGCGACTTTTTGTCAACGTGCGGAGAGCGGTTGACGGTGAAACGCTCGATCCGCGTGGGGAGCGGAATCGGGCCGGCGACGCGTCCGCCGGTGCGGCGGATCGTATCGACGATTTCGCGGACCGACTGATCGAGCAGGCGGTAATCGTACGCCTTCAGACGTATGCGTATCTTGTCGTTCATCCTTACAAACCGCGCCCGATTTCAAGCGCTCCGTTTATCCTCTTTCGGTCCGGCTTCCGCGCCGATTCGTGTCCGTATCGATACGACTCCGGTAATCTCGAGCTCGCCGTCCGCTACTTAAGAATCTTGGAAACCACGCCGGCGCCGACGGTGCGCCCGCCCTCACGGATCGCAAATCGCAATCCTTCGTCCATCGCAACGGGCGTAATAAGCTCGCCCTGGATTTTAATATTGTCGCCCGGCATCACCATCTCCGTGCCTTCCGGCAGGGTCAGCACTCCTGTCACGTCGGTAGTGCGGAAGTAGAACTGGGGGCGGTATCCGGAGAAGAACGGCGTATGCCGTCCGCCCTCGTCTTTGGTCAGGATATACGCCGACGCCTCGAATTGGGTGTGCGGCGTAATCGATCCCGGCTGCGCGAGCACTTGTCCACGCTCGATATCTTCGCGCTTGATCCCGCGCAGCAGCACCCCGATATTATCGCCGGCCTGTCCTTCGTCGAGCAGCTTGCGGAACATCTCGACGCCGGTGACAACGGTCTTGGTCGTGTCGCGGAAGCCGACGATCTCGACTTCTTCGCCGACCTTGACTTTGCCCTTCTCGACGCGGCCGGTAACGACGGTGCCGCGCCCCGAGATCGAAAAGACGTCTTCGATTGGCATCAGGAACGGCTTGTCGGTCTCGCGCTTGGGTTGCGGCACGTAATTGTCGATCGCATCCATCAGCTCGAGAATCGGCTTGCAGTTGGGGCAATCGTCCTTGCCGCATCCGCAGTTGAGCGCCTTGATCGCGCTGCCGCGGATGACCGGAACGTCGTCGCCCGGATAGTTGTACTTCTTGAGCAGATCGCGGACTTCGAGTTCAACCAGATCGAGCAGTTCGGGGTCGTCGACCATATCGACCTTGTTCATGAAGACGACAATCGCGGGGACGCCGACCTGGTAGGCAAGCAGGATATGCTCGCGCGTCTGCGGCATCGGGCCGTCGTTGGCGCCGACCACGAGAATTGCGCCGTCCATCTGGGCGGCGCCGGTGATCATGTTCTTGATATAGTCTGCGTGTCCCGGGCAATCGACGTGCGCGTAGTGGCGCTTGGCGGTTTCATATTCGACGTGCGCGATCGCGATCGTGATGCCGCGTTCGCGCTCTTCGGGCGCCTTGTCGATCTGATCAAACGCGGTGAATTGGGCAAGCTTCTTGGACGCGAGCACCTTGGTGATCGCCGCAGTCAAGGTGGTCTTGCCGTGATCGATATGGCCGATCGTGCCGACGTTCGCGTGCGGCTTCGTGCGTTCGAATTTAGCCTTGCCCATCGTATTCCCTCCGGGTCCGTGCCCTGCTCCTAGGCGCGCGCGCGCGAGGGCTGTTCGCCGTCGGCGTTGCGGGCCATCAGTTCCTGAAAGATATTCTGCGGTACCTGTTCGTACACGCCGAACTGCATCGTGTAATTGGCGCGCCCCTGGGTAATCGAGCGCAGCCGCGTCGCGTAACCGAACATCGTGGCCAGCGGCACCCGCGCCTCGATCACCTGCGCGCCCGCACGGCTTTCCATGTCGAGAATCTTGCCGCGCCTCGAATTGAGATCGCCGATCACTTCGCCCATGAACTCCTGCGGTGTGACCACTTCGACATCCATCACCGGCTCGAGCAGCACCGGCTCGGCTTTTTCGCAGGCTTCCTTGAAGGCGATCGATCCCGCGATTTTGAACGCCAATTCCGATGAGTCAACCTCGTGGTACTTGCCATCCAACAGCGACGCGCGCAGATCGACCATCGGATAGCCGGCCAGCACGCCGTTCTCCATCGCTTCTTTGATTCCCTGTTCGATCGGTGCGATAAAGTTGCGCGGAATCGAGCCGCCCTTGGTCGCGTCCACGAACTCGAAACCGGCGCCTTTTTCGATGGGTTCGATTCGTAATTCCACCACCCCGAATTGCCCGTGGCCTCCGGTCTGGCGGACGAACCGTCCTTCGGCTTCCGAGGCCTTGCGGATCGTCTCGCGGTAGGCGACCTGCGGCTTGCCGACGTTGGCGTCGACTTTGAACTCGCGCAGCATCCGATCCACTATGATTTCCAAGTGTAATTCGCCCATCCCGGCGATCAGCGTCTGCGCGGTTTCCTTGTTCACCGAGACGCGGAACGAGGGGTCCTCTTTGGCGAGCTTCTGGAGGGCCTCGCCGAGCTTCTCCTGATCGGCCTTGGTCTTGGGTTCGATTGCGATTTGGATGACCGGATCGGGGAACTCGATCGCCTCCAGAATAATCGGCGCGGCCGGGTCGCATAGCGTGTCGCCCGTGGTCGTATCGCGAAGCCCGAGCGCACAGATATCTCCGGCGAACACCTCGGAAATCGCCTCCTGCTTGTTGGCGTGCATCCGCACCAGCCGCCCGATCCGTTCGCGTTTGCCCTTGGTCGAGTTC
>JAJZAG010000023.1 GCA_021799555.1 Deltaproteobacteria bacterium
CCGCCCGCGATCGGCGACATCGGATTTCCAATCGTGTTGCATCCGCGCGATCCCGACACCGCGTGGGTCTTTCCGATGGACGGCACAACCGTATGGCCGCGCACCAGTCCGGGCGGGCGTCCGGCGGTCTATCGCACGAGCGATGCGGGAGCGTCGTGGAAGCGCTATGACGCCGGGCTTCCGCGCGAGCAGGCATGGATGACGGTGAAGCGGCAGGGATTCACCGCCGACGGCCGCGATCCGCTCGGGCTGTACTTCGGCACGACGTGCGGCGAGCTATGGGGCAGTATCGACGAGGGCAAGCGATGGCGTCAGATCGCGGCGCACCTGCCGGAAATCTATTCGGTCGAAGCGGCAATGGTTGTGTGATGCGGGTGCTGATTCCAAGCCAGCTTCGCTCATACACTCACGGCGCGGACGAAGTCGCGGGAATTGGCGGCAGCCTCGAGGAGCTGACGCGACATCTCGACGCCGAGTTCCCGGGAATCCGCTTCCGGATAATTGACGAGCAGGATCGAATCCGCCGCCATATCAGAATTTTCATAAACGGCGAGCAAGCGAACACGCTCGCGGCAAAGCTCGAGCCCTCGGACGAGGTGCAAATCGTCGGCGCGCTGAGCGGGGGATGAATCACCGCCGCGCGGGAGGCGATTGTTGCGACGCGGCGAACGCGCTAGAACAGTTGCGATTCGCAACTTTATGAGGGAGTTTATTCACGATGACTACGCTATATGGAACCTCCCAGTCGCGCGCGGCGCGGTCGCTGTGGGCGCTCGAAGAGCTGGGCGTGAAGTACACACATGTCGCGACTGCTATCGGGAGCGGATCGCGCGCGCCCGAATTTCTCAAGATCAATCCGAACGGGCACGTGCCCGCGCTTGAGGACGGCGGCGAGATTTTCTGGGAGTCGATGGCGATAAATCTCTATCTGGCGGAAAAGTACGGCAAAGCTCCGTTCTGGCCCGCTTCGGTAGCCGAGCGCGGACACGCCTATCAATGGAGTTTCTGGGCGATGACCGAGACCGAGCCGCATCTGCTCACGCTGCTCGGGCATAAGCTGTTTTTGCCCAAAGAGCAGCGCAGCGACAAGGCGATCGCCGACGCGACCAATGCGCTCAAAGCGCCGCTTGGCGTGCTCGACGCGCATCTTAAGGGGCGCGCGTATCTGCTCGGCAACGATTTTACGATCGCCGATTTGAACGTGGCTTCGGTGCTCGGATTGGCCAACTTCGTGCAGTTGGACCTCGCGGGAACGCCCGCCGCGAACGCATGGCTCGGCACATGCCTCGCACGCCCCGCCAATCAGAAAGCGTCCGGGATGAAGTAATCGCCGGCGCAAGGATTCACACGCGTATCGGACGCCGTGGCGAGAATCACGGCGTCCGTTTTTGTGCGCCCAGCGATCCGGCGGCTATGAGTTCGGCTTTGGCGACGGGGTCGCGGCGGGCGATGGGCTTTCGGCGAGCGCCTTGATTTCGTCCCAGTAAGGACTGCGGCTTAGCTGGGCGCGGAAATCCGCCAGGAAGCGTTGCTTGCCGCCGACCCGTGCGGGCCAAGCCATATCAGCGAATTTCCATGCGAGATCGGGATGCCCGGAGTAGATGAGGTTGAGCATGTGGGCCCATAGCTCGCTGGGCATTTTCGCGTCCGGCCATACGCGGTACGGATCGTTGTAATTCGCCGCCATCGCGTCCACGCGGGAGTTGTTGGCCTTGCTTTGCAGGTTAGCGGCGCTAGGCGCGGGCTGGCGCATCAGGTGCCTCGCGACGCGCCATCGCCCGCCGCGATACTCGAGGATCACCAACGGTGCGGGCGAATCGGCAAAATCGGTGTGCCATCGCGCGAAAGTCCAATCGTGCAGCACAATCTGCAGGCCGTCGTCGGGTTCGAGCCGGACGAAGTGCGGGCTCTCGTGGTCGTCGTCGCCCAGTTGGACCTTGCCGAGCGAGCGGAATTTCGGTTCGAGTTCGAACATATAGTAGGTCAGGCAACAGTTGACGCCGCCACTGTAGCCGGTGACCACGAGGTCGGGATGGCCGTCGCCGGTGAGGTCGTGTCCCGGCGCGAGGAAGCGCTCGTCAGGATCGTCGGCCACGAGCGCGCCGACACGCAGGGCGGCGTCGCACAAGGAGCGGCTGGTGTATTCGAGATGATAGCCGCGCTTGATCTCGAAGTACGCGCCGCCGCATCCGTGGTCGTCGCGGTAGATCGAGACGTCGTAGGCGCCTACCTGGGTTTCCGATTCGAGCGTTGGTCCGGCGCTCTTTGGCGTCGCGGCGGGACGCGAAAGATGCCGCTGGCGCGCGCTGGCGGGCGCCGCCGCGAGCGCGGTAATCGTCATGATCGCGGCGAAGAGAATCGCTGCGCGGGCGAGCGCGCGGAAGCGATCGGCGGTTGTCGGCCCCGCGGCGATCAAGAGCGGTATCCGCAGGAAAGGTCGTTCAGGAGTGGACTTGACCGGCGGATTTCCCGATGCTTAATAGGGTTTCCAATAGTTTTAGAATATGACCGATAGTTATGGCACATGATCGTTCGCAGAGAGAAGATTAACGCGCACGCGACCGGAAATTAAGAGAGAGATTGCGAAATGATGGTCTGCTGGAAGAGGATTACCGCGATCGCCGCGGCGATCCTGTTTGTCATGCCCGTGTTCAAGGTGCGGGCGGGGGGCTGTCCCACCGAGCCCGATTGGAGCTACAGCGGCGCCAACGGGCCGGCGCATTGGAATACGCTGTTTCCGTATCAATGCGGCACCGGAACGCGCCAATCTCCGTTTGCGATCGACAGCAAGAACGGCGTCACTCGCGCCAAGCTGCCCAAACTCGTGTTTCATTACAATGTCGCCGACGTTACGGTGCTCGACCACGACGACCAGGTTACGCTCGACCACGGGGCAGGAAATTACATCACGATCGGCAAGACGCGCTATGACCTGATCAATGTGCATGAGCATACGCCGAGCGAGTACACGCTCAACGGCACGCAATATCCGATGGAAATCCATCTGGTACATCAGGACCTGCAGAGCGGCGCGCTGGCGGTGGTGGGAGTCTTTGTGGTTGAGGGAAAGCCGGACCGGGGCGTGCTCGAGGCGCCGACATCAAGCGAACCTTCGACGGTCGATCTAAAGCTGACCGATCTGATTCCTCATAACCGCGCATACTTGCGCTTCAACGGATCGCTGACCACGCCGGGCACCACGACGACGCCGCCGCGCTGCGCCGAAGGGGTCTTGTGGACTGAGATGCTCACGCCGATCCAGATGTCGGCGGACCAAATTTCGGCTTTTGAGGACTCGGCCGAGGCGTGCTGGGGAACGCGGGTAACGAACCGTCCGGTGCAGCCGATCAATAATCGGTTCGTGCTGAAGCCCAAGTCCGCAATCAACGCCGATCCTTGAGCGCGCCGCGATGGGCGCGGGCTATTCGGCAAGCATCGGGTTTGGTTTTGGGTAGCCCAACTCTGTGAGTTTCTGGTCGATGAGGCTCAAGTCTTTGGCTAAGCCCTCGACCGCCGCGGCGCCGGTGCGATCCGCGATTCGTTCGACGACGTGGCGGATCTCGCGCAGCGCGGCGTTGGCGTGCGCGCTCATCCGCAGGATCGCGATCAAGCACAACCACGGAACAATCACTGTCGTGGCGACAGTCAAGAAGATCATTGTTCGCGCGCGGGCTTCGGCGCGGCCCGCGATTGACATCATCGCGGAATCGTCGGCGGCAATCAGCTCCGAGACGAGTCCCTGGAGATCGCGCAGGCGCGGCTCGATACTGTCGTCGCCGGGTGCGGCCTGGCGCATCGCGTCGAAGACGGGATTAGCCGCTTCTGCGATTTTCTCGATCGCGTCTAGCTGCGCTTGGGTTGAGGCGCGCGAGCGCGCGGTATCGACCCATCCTACGAATCCGCGCTCCTGGTCCTTGACGATCTGCAATCCGTCGGGTTGGGTTCGTCCCCAATCCATCTTGTACAGCGCGGTTTCCATCCCGCGCGCGGCCTGGACCGCCAAGTATTGATTATCCTGCAACTCGGCCGGGATCGCCCCGAACCCATAAAATGCCAGCGCGAAAAACGGGGTCGCGATTAGCAGGACGACAGGCGCGAGCGCGGCGAGAAACCGGAGCTTGGTGATTACGGTAATTTTGGTCATCTTGTTTGATGCTGCTTTCGATAGATTGCCGTTACGCGGCATCGGCCGCCGCCGGGCGGCGCCGCGCGGTTCACAAATCCAAAGATGCGCGCGCATCGGCGGCAATTGCAACGCCGCGGGCGATCCTGATGCGTGGCGCCGCGCGCTCGTGTAATGATCGGCGCGATGAATTTCGCCGATCGCCTTGCCGACGCCGTTCGCGCCAAGAACTCGTGCGCGATACTCGGCGTCGATCCGCAACTCGACAGCGCGAAGGCCAAGGGCGTGCCTGAACGGTACACGCTCGGACGCTTTTGCTGCGAGATCGTCGAGGCGTGCGCGCCCTATGTGTGCGCGATCAAGCCGCAACTGGCCTTCTATGAAGCACGCGGAATCGATGGGATGCGCGCTTTCGTCGAGGTGATTCGAACGGCGCGCAAGCTCGGCTTGATTGTGATCGCCGACGCCAAGCGGGGCGATATCGGCTCGACCTCAGCCGCTTACGCCGAGGCATTTTTGGGCGACGGCGACTTCGGTTGCGACGCGATTACCGTCAACCCGTATCAGGGCGCGGACTCGACGATGCCGTTTATCGCGAAGGTGGCGTCCGGCCGCGGCGTTTTTGTGCTGGTCAGAACCTCGAATCCGTCTTCGGGTGAGTTTCAGGATATCGCCGACGGCGACGGAGTCGCTATGTGGGAGCGAATCGCGGCGCGAGTGCATGGATGGGGCAGCGACTATATTGGCGAATCGGGGCTTAGTGCGATCGGCGCGGTGGTCGGCGCGACCTACCCGAATCATGCGCGGCGCGCGCGTGTCCTGATGCGTAACGCGATCATCCTGGTCCCCGGCTATGGCGCGCAGGGCGCCAGCGCCGCCGATGCGCTGGCCTCGGCGCGGACGGACGGCGGCGGGGTAATCGTCAATGCGAGCCGCAGCTTGATGTACGCGTACCGCGGCGCGGCGGAGAAGTCTGCGGGGGAAGCGGCGGCGATTGCGGCCCGCGCGATGCGCGATGATCTGAACGCGGCGCTGGCGAAGCTCCGCGCCTCGGGATGATATCTTTCCAGTTCAGGCTAAAGGGAGTGGGGCCGCGTGCGGAATTGCGGATGCGCGCCTTCTCTTCTATGAACGCATCAGTTCCGCTTCGTCGGCGGCGAGCGTCGCGTACACCTCGCGGTCGATTTGGCGGTAGCGGTCGAGCGAGGCGTCGGCCTGCTCTTCGCATCCCTGTTCCTTTGCGATCTCGCGCATCTTCTTTTCGATCCACGAGAGGTGCCAGCTTTCGTCTTTGGTGACGGCGGCCAGAATGTCGCGGGTCTCGTCGTCCACGTTGGGCAGCGCGGCATGCGCATTGTAGCGGCTCTGCGCGCGCTCTTCGACCACAACTGTTAGCGCCAGCAAATCTACAATCGTCTTGGGTACGCCGGTGCGAAGCCCGAGCCTGCGCTGGTAGCCATCATCGACCATCACCGGTGATCCGCCCAGATCGGCGATACGCTTGGTCCATAGCCATGCGTGACGGGTCTCATCGGCCAGATGCGCCGACATCTTGAGCTGCGAATCGCCGTCTTTGAGATGGTTGATCAGATTGAAAAGGAGGCGCGCGCCCCGCAGTTCGGCATCCCGATAGAAGCTGAAAATTAGAATCTGCTTCTCGTTCGCCGACATGCTGCTAAAATCCATCAGTTCTCCTGCTCCTCCGCCATCGAAAATCGAACGGACACCGGGAGGTAAGAATATCGGGTTTGCCCGCGCCGCGGCTCAGAGGTCTCGGCAGTGTGCGCGGTCTAATGAACACTATTTCAATCAGACAGCGTGGTCAAGAAATCGGAATCGACGCTCGTGCGGGATTGACAAGTTGGCGACGCGCACCGCTTATTGTAAAACTACCGCGCCGGGACGTTATCCGCGCGCGAAATCGGACGCGCAAAGGGGGATGCGGTGATTGCGCAGCCGCACGACTATGGCCGCTTCTGCTGATTCATTGTGGCTCGCGCTACGGCGCGTCCCAGGGGTAGGACCGCGCACCGCCCACGTTCTGCTTGAAAAATTCGGTACACCCGAGAAGGTCTTCAGCCTCGACGCTGCGGAAATCGCCGCTGCCGGCGTTCAAGCCAAGGTTGCGCGGGCGATCACGGCCTTCCGCGACTTCGAGCCGCTCGATCGGGAGCTGTGCGAATTGCCGCGCGTCGGTGCGCGCCTGCTCCGATGGAGCGACGGCGATTACCCAGCGGCGCTGCGCGAAATCCCCGACCCTCCGCCGTATCTTTTCGTTCGCGGTAAAGCACCTGATTCCGACGTTCGCTATGTCGCAGTGGTGGGAGCGCGCGCGGCCTCGGACGCGGGGCGAAGGATGGCGCGGAGGCTCGGCTTTGAACTCGCTGCGAAAGGATTTGCAGTCGTGAGCGGACTTGCCCGCGGAATCGACGCCGAGGCACATCAGGGCGCTCTCGACGCGGGCGGAACGACGGTCGCGGTGCTTGGAAGCGGCATCGACGTAATCTATCCGGCGGAACATCGTCCACTTGCGGAAGCGATCCTGGCCAACGACGGCGCAATATTCAGCGAGCTTCCCGTCGGTACCGATCCGCGCCCCGAGAATTTCCCAACCCGTAACCGGATTATCTCAGGCCTCTCGCTTGGCGTAGTCATCGTCGAGGCGGCCGAGAAAAGCGGATCGCTTATAACGGCCCGGATGGCGCTGGAGCAGAACCGGCAGGTCTTCGCAGTGCCTGGAAGCCCGCTCGGGGGTAAATCCAGCGGCAGCAATCGGCTTATCAAGCGGGGCGCCGTGCTGGTGGATTGCGTCGAGGACGTGCTCGAGGAACTGGCCCCACAACTCGCCGAGTCGGCGACTAAACCGGCGGCGATCGGCGGCGGCTCGACGAAGGCGGGCCGCAGCTCGCACGATTCCGAGAAAAGCCGAGGGTCTACCGGGGCAAAATCAGTCGAACGGATACTCAAGTCGGGCGACGCAACGGTAAACGCCGCTAAAGCGATTATATTAGAGCTTAAAGATGACTCAAAGCTCCACGTTGACGCGCTTATCGAAGCCTCAGGGCTCGATGCTCAAACCGTGCTTAGGTTATTGCTTGAGCTTGAGCTAAAGGGGATAGTCGCGCAGCATCCCGGCAAGCTTTTCTCGCTCGCCTGAGTCGTGCACGATGGTGGACAAGGCCGTCTGCGGCCGTGCGGGAGGGTTGGGAGAGAGCTGAATCGTGGCAAAGAATCTTGTAATCGTAGAGTCGCCAGCCAAAGCCAAGACGATTAAGCGCTATTTGGGTGCCGCTTATGAGGTCACACCCTCGGTGGGGCACGTCGTCGATTTGCCTAAGAGCACCCTTGGCGTCGATATCGAAAACGACTTCAAACCCGAATACCACGTGATTCCCGGCAAGGCCAAGGTTATCGAGGGAATCAAGAAATCCGCGCAAGGCAAGGAAAATATCTACCTGGCGACCGACCCCGACCGCGAAGGCGAGGCGATCGCGTGGCATCTCAAGGATCGGCTCGGCAAAGCGGCCGCCGGCAAGGTGCATCGCGTGCTTCTGCACGAGATAACCTCTGACGCGGTCAAGGCCGCGATCGCCAATTGCGGCGACTTGGACCGCAATCTTTACGACGCGCAGCAGGCACGCCGTGTGCTCGACCGGATCGTCGGATACCAAATCAGCCCACTTTTGTGGGACAAGGTCAAACGGGGTATAAGCGCCGGCAGGGTGCAATCGCCTGCTCTGCGCATAATTGTCGAGCGCGAGCGGGAGCGCGAAGCGTTTCGCGCTGAGGAGTACTGGACGCTCGACGCGCGTCTTGCCGCGAGCAATCCTCCTCCGTTCAAGGCGCGCCTTTATAGCTGGAAAGATCAGCGGATCGACAACAAGGCTTACAAGCTTCCCAAAGCGCAGGCCGACGAAATTATCGCGGCGGTCAACGACCAGCCCTTCGTTATCCGCTCTATCGAGCGCAAGGAAGTCCGCCGCAGCCCGGCGCCGCCGTTTATCACCTCGCGCCTCCAGCAAGAGGCCTCGCGCAAGCTCTATTTTTCGCCTAAGCGCACGATGCAGCTTGCGCAGCGCCTGTACGAAGGCGTCGAGCTTGGCGACCAAGGGGCGGTTGGGCTCATCACCTATATGCGCACTGATTCGGTCCGGGTCTCCGAGCAAGCGCTCGAATCCGTGCGCGGCCATATCGCGGGGCGCTACGGCAAGGAATATCTCCCCGACCGCGCGATCCATTACCGCACCAGCAAGGCCGCCCAGGATGCGCACGAGGCGATCCGCCCGACTGCGGTCGAGCGCGATCCAGAATCGGTCCGCCCGTACCTCGAAAAACCGGCCTACGATCTTTACAAGCTGATTTACGACCGCTTCGTGTCGAGCCAGATGAACCCCGCCGTCTATGATCGCACCAGCGTCGATATCGACGCCGCCGGGGCCGTCTTCCGCGCTACAGGCCAAGTGATGAAGTTCGACGGCTTCATGCGCGTGTACCTGGAAGGCCAGGACGAAGCCAACGACGACGACGAGGCGGCGGCCAATCTGCCTGCAATGATCGAGGGGGAGCGTCTTACGCTTTTGGGACTCGATCCCGAGCAGCACTTCACCCAACCACCCCCGCGTTTCACCCAGGCGACGCTGATCAAGGAACTCGAAGACAAGGGAATCGGGCGTCCCTCGACCTATGCCTCGATCATGACGAGCCTGCTCAATCAGAATTACGTCGAAGAGGACGAGAGCAAGCGCCTGCGCCCGACGACGCTTGGCCGCACGGTTGCTGACCTGCTGGTGGCGGCCTTCCCCGATATCATCGAGGTCGGCTTCACGGCCGCGATGGAAGAAGACCTGGACAAGGTCGAAGAGGGCAAGGAGAACTGGGTCAAGACGCTCAAGCGGTTTTACGGTCCATTCAAAAAGCGCCTCGGTGAAGCCAAAAAGAAAATGCCCGAAGTCAAGCGCAAAGGTCTTCCCACAGGCCTCAAGTGCGAGCTTGACGGCGGCGACATGGTCATCAAATGGGGCCGCAACGGCGAGTTCCTTGGCTGCTCTAATTATCCGGCGTGCCGCAACACCAAGGAATTTTCGCACGACGCGCAGGGCATAATCCAGATTCGCGAATCCGCGCCGCTCGCCGTAACCGACGAGGTTTGCGACAAGTGCGGCAAGCCGATGGCGCGCAAGCGCTCGCGCTTTGGCGAGTTCCTCGGATGCACCGGCTATCCGGAGTGCGACGGGATCAAGCGTATCCAGGCGCCGCCGGTGAAAACCGGAGTCGCATGTCCCGAATGTAAGGAAGGCGAGATTCTCGAGCGCCGCAGCCGGCGCGGCAAGCTGTTCTACGGATGCGGCCGCTATCCGAAGTGCAAATTTGCCGCGTGGGACAAAGTTATCGCACAGCCATGCCCGTCATGCGGCGCAAATTATCTCGTCGAAAAAGTCACCAAGCGCGAGGGCACGGTCTGGAAATGCGCAAACCCCGAATGCGGATACAAAGCTCCCGCATCGGCCGCGCCGGAAAATCCCGACGCATCGCCTCCCGCAACCGCTCCGCACAGCGCATGAGCGGCAACCGAGTTCAGCGCCGATACGCGGGCATCACCTCTTTCGCAAATAACTCCATCCCGTCCGGCGCCAGGAACTGGCAGACGAAATAGGTCATCCGGAATTTTTCGACCCGGAAATCAAGCTCGCGCCTGATTTCATCGACGGTTCCGGCCAGCACTTGCGGAGAGGTGCGCGCCAGCTCCGGATCGGGGACGCCCATGGCCTGCGCGGTGGCTTTGATCATCGCATCAGCAACGCTTTTCTCCTTCGCGATCAGCACGAAAGTCTGTCCCGACATCTCGACCGCGTCGGCGTCACGCCCCGCCGCGCGGGCGAAGCCGTCGAAGATTCCGATCCGGCGCAGAACTTCAGCGCGGTCGAACTTCATCGCGTCGTTAAGGTCGATGACACCCTTCGTTACGGGAGGGTTGAGATTGAGGATATCGGCCTCTTCGGCGGCGATCTTGAGGATCTTCTTGCCGCCGCCGCCGACCATGATCGGCGGATAAGGCTTCTGCACGGGCTTGGGGGAGCAGTAAGCCTTCTCGACCGAATGAAAGCGGCCGTGGTAGCTTGGCTCGTCCTCGGTCCACATCGATTTCAGAACCTTAATTCCGTCGGCGAACTGCTCGATCCGCTCCGCGTTGGACGGATAGGGATAGTTGTAAGCGACGTACTCCTCTTTGAACCATCCCGCGCCGAGGCCCGCGATAAATCGCCCGCCGGAGATATTGTCGAGCGTCGCGATCATTTTGGCGAGCAGCGCTGGATTCCGATACGACATCGAGGTGACCATCGGTGCCATTCGCACGGTTTTGGTCACCGCGGCGACGGCGGCCAGTGACGTGTAACACTCGAGATGCGGCGCCGTCGGCTCGGACATCAGGCCGCGCATGAAAAAGTGATCGTCGATCGAGACCGAATAGAAGCCGAGTTCTTCGGCCCGCCGCGCCATCGCGGTCATCGCGCCAAAGTCATTAGTCGGCAACCCGCAATTGAATTTTATCGGCCTCATCAAACGATTCTCCTTCGCGTCGCGTGAGTTCGCGCATCCGTGCGCGCGCGCATCGAGCCAAACGGTAACACCACCGGTGCCGGGAGTGGAGCGGCGGATCAGGCAGCGCGGCCGCTGAATTTCACAGCTTGTAGAAGCGGCGTGCGTTGTCGGTGATGATTGCGTGCTGCGCTGACTCGGGCAGCGCCGCGCAGGCGCGCTTCACCTCGCCGACGACGCCCGGGTAGATGCAATCGAAGTGGGGGAAGTCGGAGCCCCACATGATGTTGCGCTCCATCCCGAGTTCGACCGTCGCCTTGAGCATCGACTCGTGCGGGTCCAGCGTCACGAAGCAATGCTCGCGAAACTGCTCGGTCGGCCGCGTGCGCATCCACGGCACGAAGCTGTGCATGCCCTCGAAATGCTCGTCCATCCGATCCAGCCAGTAGCCGAGCCATCCCACGCCTGACTCGAGGAAGCCAACCCGCAGGCCGGGGAATTTCTCCAGGATACCCCCGCAGATCACGTCCATGCACGCGCCCTGTTGCTCGAAGGGATGGCACACCATGTGGAAGAAAAACGGATCGCGATAGCGGTCGGAACCCATCGTCGGCATCCGCGTCCCGAAGCTCGAATGGATGGCGACTGCAACGTCGAGCTCCTGCGCGGTGCGCCAGAATGGCTCGTATGCGGGATCGTTCAGCCGCCGGCCGTTGAATGGATTGGGGCGCACGAAGACCGCCTTGAAGCCCAGATCGCGGACCACCCGGCGCATCTCGCGGACCGCCTCGTCAACGTCCTGCAACGGCATCGGAGCCACCGCGAAAAGCCGGTCCGGGTACGGACGGCAGAAATCCGCCATCCAGTTGTCGTAGGCGCGGCACGCCGCCGCCGCGAGCTTCGGATCGTCGAGGTCGCCATACAAGAGCCACAAAGACGGGTACAGTACAGCGGCGTCGATATCCTCCGCATCCATCACCTTAATCCGCTCGTGCGGATTTCCGCCGCCGGCGGGAACGTCGTCCCAAGTCAGCCGCCGCGCGTTTTCCAGATCGCCAAACCCGCCAGGGATCATTGCAGCCGCGACCGGCAACGATGGTCGGCTGCGGTTTTCGCCGCCTATCCAGAGTTCGTCGAGGCCCTCACGATTCCGGCGAATCTTAATCACGCGATCGCGGAATTCAGGTTCGATATACTCGGTCCACACCGCTTTGGGTTCGACCACATGACCGTCGGCGTCGATCACTTTGTCCATTGACGCGGCCCTCCTGTCAGGTGCGGGGGTAAGTGATGGATTCAACGACCGGCGCGGCCCGGAAGTCAAGACAACGGCGCCGGGGGGTTCAGGACACAATAAACTCGCGCAGGGTCTTCACGAAGCGCTCGCGGTCGTCGCCGACGATACCGTGGCCGGCGTTCGGAAAGCGCACCAGCCGCGCGAGTCGCGCCGGGATAGCGGCGGCGATATCTTCAGAATCGGCGGGCGGAGTTACCGGATCTTCTTCGCCCGCCATCACGAGAGTTGGGCATTTGATGCGGGGTAAATCCGGGATGAGATTGAACGAGGTTTCGATCACGCGCAGGTAATGCGCGGTCAATTCGTCGTTGGCGATTATGCGCGAAAACATCTCGGCCATGTGCGGGTCGGGCCGATAGGTGTAAAGCGGCATGCAGAGCCGGAAATAGTCGGGCGCGGTCTTCGGCGACGGATCTCTGAAGAAGCGCTCGGCGGCGTCCGCGGCGGCGCGGCCGCCCCGCCGCTCAAAGGCCGCAAGTACGCGGCTGACATCCACGCGCGCCGCCGTGCTGCACAGGATCAACTTGGAGGGATGGTCCGGATGCCGCGTCGCATAGGCCATCGCGACCATCCCGCCGAACGAGGTGCCCATCACGATCGGCCGCTCAATTTCGAGCGCGTCGCAGAATTCGCGCACGTCGTCGCCCCAGTTCGCAAGCGTCCAGCGGTCGGGACCGGTGCGGTCGCTGCGTCCGGCGCTGCGATGATCCAGATAGATTACCTGCGCGATGTCGGCGAGCGGCGAGAAGTCGGGTTTATAGAGCGAATGATCGGCGCCGGGACCTCCGTGCAGGAGTATCAGCGTCGGCCGCGTTCGCATCGCCGGACCGTCGGGCACCAGCGCCGCGCCCTCGACGTCGAAGAACAGCCGCCCGTCGCCAACCTGCACGCGCATCGCAATCGATTACTACGCGCACGCCCCGATGTCGAGCACGCAAGCATCGGCGATGTCCGGTACCCGCTCCGGCAGGGCAGGAACGTCTGTAGCGCGTTGCCGTGGTTCTTAAACGCGCGTCAGAGCTTGAACCCGATGACCTGCTCTTAAGCGTATATGCAATCGCGCGGGCTCACCCGTCGCGTCCTTGAATGCTGTTAACTAGTGGTGTTAGAGCTAACGCGGCTGAAGTCGGATTGTTTGAGGGAGGTGTGCGGTCAACTCTGCTGATAATCTCGATTGTCGCGCTCGCAGCTTGCGCTACTCCGCAGTGGAGCGTCGGATTTCCCGACCTGCCGATCGAGAAGCCCGCTGCCGGCGCGCGCGAAATCGGCGTGGCCGAGACTGAGGATTCGCGCTCCAGCATCGTCGTCGGCTGGAAGGGTCTCGCCGAGCTTCGAGCCGGCCCTGGACTTCCCGATTATCTGGAAAGCAAGCTCCGCAACGAACTGGTTGAGCGGGGCCTTGCTCCTGTCGAAGCTCTCGATCCAACAAAGACCTCTGTGTCGCAGCCATATAAGGTGATCGTGCTCACGCTTCAATCCGCCGAATTCGAATGGGCCGGAATAGTGAACGGGGACGCGGTGAGCGAGATCGGGATTGGCGTACGAATTTATGCGCCTGGCGGCAAATTAATATACTCAGCGAGCTTTTCAGGAAAATCCGATAATACTGCGCACTTAATCCCGACAAGTGTGGCTGCCGGCGATCTGATCGCTCCCGCAGCCGATGAGGCCGTGAAAGCTGCGTTTGCGGACCCACGCTTCGAGAAAGCTATCCGATGAAGTCGCGCGACCGTTGGCCGTTTCCTGGCGATCGAGAGCGCCGAAACCATAAGAGCGACGCTCGAATCGCTTCAAGCAGGATCGCAAGGTGCCGCGCGCGCCGCGGCCAGCTTGCGGGCGAGATACCCGTGGGAATCGGCGCCTTAATGGTGATCATAATGTCGCTCACTGGTTGCGTTCCAGCAAAAATTAACGCGGGTTTTCCCGATGTGCCGCCCATCGAATCGCTCGGCGGCACCGACAAAATCGGTGTGGCGCGCGTAGAAGACTCGCGCTCCGACGACGTGGCGGGATCGACTGAGATCAGCCCCTTCCAGGACATGGAGCTGATAGTCGGTCCCGACTTGCGCGCCTATATCAGGCGTAGGTTCCAAAACGCACTAGCTAATCGGGGTTTCGATCCAGTCGCGGCTCTCGATCCAACCAGAACGTCGATTTCACAGCCCTACAAAATCGTCGTGGTGACTATCCAATCCGTCAGATTCGGTTATCCAGCAATTGCGTGGGGAAAGGTTGGCAGCTCGGTTGATATTGCTGTGCAGATCTATTCGCCGCCGCGCAATTTAATATTCTCGGGCAGTTATTCGGGAACCCACGACGAGCGCCCAGCCATACTCCCGACTGGCACAGCCGCAGGCTCGATCATTGCTGTCTCCGCCGAAGAGGCAATCAAGGCAGCGTTCGCCGACCCGAATTTCGTGAGGGCGCTCCGTTGAACTCCACTCGCCATCAGTTGGCCGTGGAATTGCTGGCGCTCGTGACTGTCGCGAGTGGATGCGGAACCTTCGTTTATGGGAGCACCGAACAGATTCCCATCGTCAGCGATCCGCCCGGAGCCGCCGTGACTGTCGACGCTAATTCGGTTGGCGACACTCCGCTGACGGTGACGCTCAGCCGTAAAAACGAGCACAAAATCAGAGTTGAAAAGAGCGGCTACATTCCCTACGAAACGACGACCGAAACCACCCCGAATACCCGGGCGCTTTGGATCGATTATATACCGAGCACGATTCTGCCCCCATTGTTAATTCTGTTCGGATTCGGCGATTATGGCACCGGCGCTACTTACAAGATCGTGCCGGACAGGGTTGATGCCCATCTGGTAGCCGCCGCTAGCGCATCCTCAACAAGCTCGAATGCGCAACCGGTGCGGAACGCCGCCGCGGCTGCGACGGCGATTTCACCGTCCGCCACTGCGACGCCACCCGCGACTAGCACGCCGGCCACTCAGCCATAATTGCCAGGCGCGTCGGGTGCCCTCACCCATTCGCGAACTTCAGTGTTGCGCCGCGGCCATTGCGCGGATGATTTTGAGGGTCGCGCGGCAATCGCCGATCGCGCTGTGATCTCCCGAAGGCAGGCGCTGATAGCGATAGTCGTTTTTGCGGAAGTCCCACTCGCCGACGAATCGCGCATAGGCCAGCATCGCACATTCCCATTGCGCGTCCGGCTTTCGCGCGCCGGTCATCAGCGCGGTTTGCGTGAGCAGCCTGCGATCGTACTCGGCGTTATATGCGACAATCCGCCGCTCGCGCACGGCTTCGGCGATGCGCGGCGCAAGCTCGGGAAAGGTTGGAGCGCCGGCAAGCCGTTCGAGGGTAATTCCGTGGACTGCTGTCGCCGCGGCTGGAATCGATTCGCGGGCGAGCGGACGGACCAGCGAATCAAGCACGACGCGCTCGTCGGGCGCGAGGATTCCAATCTGGATGATCTCGTCGGTAAGGCCCAGACCTGTGGTTTCCGTATCGAGTATTACCCATTCTTCAGGTGCGCGGAGCAACCCGCGAGCCCATTCGATCGCGGCGCGGCGATCGAGCGCGCGGCGGAGCCCCGCTCCACTTGTTTCTTGAACTTGCGATCCGCCCTGCATCCGCTCCACCTCCATCCCCCGAAAATATTATAGCGCCTCCGCTCAGTTCCGCTTGCGGGTCGCGCGCTTTCTATCCACAGCGCCGTCGGGGAGCTTGATATCGAGACTTTGCCACAGGTACCAGGCAGCGGCTGTCCGGTAGGGAATCCAACGCGCGCCGAAGTCGCGCAGATCCTTCGGCGTCGGCGGCTCGCGCATCGCATAGGCGCGTGCGACGGCGTTGCGCACGCCAAGATCGTCAACCGGAAGAACATCGGGCCGCGCGAGGTTAAACATCAGGAACATCTCGGCGGTCCAGCGGCCGATTCCCTTTACGCGCGTCAGGTCGGCGATAACTTCGTCATCGCTCATGCGCGAGAAACGATGAAAGTTGAGGACCCGATTCTCGACGTGCGCGGCCAGGTCCTTGATATACGCTGTCTTCTGTCCGGAGAGCCCGGCCTTGCGCAGGACGGCTTCGGGAGTCGCGAGAATTTCGGCGGGACTTGGAAACGCCCGGTGCGGACTGAGCGCGGCTACGCGTTGAAAAATCGCGGTTGCCGCGGCGCCCGCGAGTTGTTGAAAAATGATCGCGCGCGCCAGCGCCCGGAAACGTTCCGGACGGCGCACTATCCGGCATGGGCCGACTTCGGCGATAATCCGCGCCATGACCGGATCGACGCGCGCGAGATGCATCCGCGCGGCGCGCGCGTATGGTACCGTTGACAGCGGCATCGGGGTGCGCAAAATCTGCCACGGCCGCGCGCGACGATCAATCGCCGGGCGCGCTCGGAGCGTCCGGCCAAGTTTCGAATGCGGGAGCGGAAGCCATGTCACAGCCAATCGAATCAGGAGACGCGCAGGGCGCACGCGACGAGCGGCTCGCGATGCGGGCGGAAAATGTTCGTCCGGGGATGCGGTTGGGCCCGATCTTCCACGTCATTTCCGCCGATCAAATTCGCGCATTCGTGACCGCAATCCGCTGCGAAAATCCAATTCACTCGGGCGCCGAAGCGCTCGCGCCGCCGACGATGCGCCTGCTCGATTACGCCCTGCTCATCGCCAAGCACTTCAAGGGCGGCAAAGGAGGAGTGCATGCCAAGCATTGGTGCGAGTATTTCGCGCCGCTGCGCGCCGGGCAGGCGGTGCGCGTCGAGGGGCTCATCACGGATGTGGCGCACAAGCGCGGAAAATTCTATTTCACCCTCGAATACGAAACGCGCGACGCCGCCACGGGCGAGCTTCTCACCCGTCAGGCGATAACCTCGGTGCTGCTCGACGAACAGGGGCGGATGCAATGAGCACAGAAATTCCCAGTGTGAACGAAGGCGACGAGATCGCCGCCGCGCCGTATCTGCTTGATGACGCCGCGGGAGAAGCCTATACCGCGAGCGTGGAAGAGCCGCCGCGCCGCCGCAGCAAGAATATTCACAGCGATCCCGAGGCGGCGGCCAAGGCGGGATTCACCAAACCGATCGCGGCGGGCGAGCAGACTATAGCGCTCATGATCCAGGCGATCGCCGACCGCTTCGGCGAGAATTTTTTCCGCGGCGGTCGCTTTGAGGTCGCGTTGATAAAGCCAGTGCTTTACGGCGACACGCTCTCGGCGCGCGCCCGTGTCGAGCGGATCGTAAACGGATTCGCCGAGATGACGCTGCGGGTGGAGAATCAGCGTGCGGAAGCCGTCTTAACCGGCACGGCGCGCGCTCCGGTTGGCGGCGCGGTAATCGCGCGATGACCCAATCGGACCTAACCGTGCGCGGAGATCCATCCGCCGTCCGCTCGAGGGCGCCGTTATGGCGCAAAGCGATTCCGTACGCGGGCACGGTGATTATTTTCGCGCTGATCTTCTGGCGCATCTCGGCTTCAAAGGTTGCGGCGGATCTGAGGCAGGTTCCGATCGCGAAGTTCGTTGCGATCTTTCTGCCTTACTCAATCTTCTACTGCGTGATCGATTCATACTGCCTGACCTGGGTGGTGGGGCGCTTCAATGCGCCGATGCGATGGCGCGACATCCTGCCGATTCGCGCCAGCATGTACGTGCTCGCGATGCTGAACACGGGGCTCGCGCAAGGCGGCGTCGCATATTATCTGCATCGCAAAGGCGAGATCGGGTTCCTCGCCGCGCTGAGCTCGATATTGTTCATCGCGATACTCGAGGTCTATCAGCTTTTTCTCTTTTCAACGGTAGGCGTGATTTTCTACACGCCGATCGGAGCGACGCAGGCGCGGCTGATCGGAATCTTGCGCATCGTTTATGTGGCTGCGTGGGCGCTCTTGTTCGGGATGATGGCGTTTTTCGCGATCGCGCGGCGTCGCGAGGGGATTCGCCGCTGGGTCGAGCGCGGACGCGCCGGCGCGATCGCGGCAACGTTCATCGACGCGCGTCCGCTCGATTACGCGGCGGTGCTTGCGATCAAGGCGCCGACGTTTCTCGCCTCGGCGGTCGCCCATTTCTTTGCGCTCTCGATTTACGGCGTATCGATTCCGGTGCTGCGGTTGATGCTGTTTTTGCCGCTGGTCTTTCTTGCCGGCGCGCTGCCGATCTCGATCGCGCATCTTGGGACCAGCCAGGCGGCGTGGCTGTTGTTCTTCGCAGGCAGTGCGGCGCCCGCGAAACTTGTCGCATACAGTCTGGTTGCGCAATTCACCTATATGTTCTGCAATGCGCTCATCGGATTGTTCTTCGTGCCGCGCGCGACGCGCGAACTTACCGAGATGCGCCAGAGCGAGCCGGCCCCGAGTCCGGTCTGAGCGCGGCGCGAATGCTTCTCGCTTCAGTGCGGGGAAATCCGGACTCGCTCGAATCGCGTCGGGCGCATCGGGTTGAGAATGTAGTGATGGACCCACGGCTGGTGAATCACGTCCACCACCGGATAATACAGGAACACCCACGGCGCATCGGCGATGGCGATTTGCTGGGCGCGATCGTAGAGCGCGTAGCGGCGCGCAAAATCGGTTTCTTGCGCCGCGCGGTCAAGCAGCGCCTCGAATTCCGGATTGTAATAGAAGCTGTCGTTGTTTGAGCCCCATTGGGTGCGCGACAGCAGCGTGCCGAGAACATTGGCTGGATCGGGGAAGTCGGCCTCCCATCCGTATAGAAACGCCTGCGCGGTGCGCGGCTGGCGTATAGTTTCGAGGAACGGTCCCCAGGCGACCGGCTTGAGTACCGCATTGACTCCGACTTCGGCGAGATCCTGCTGGATCGATTGCCCAAGCATCAAAACGGTCGCATCGGCGCGCATCCAAATTTCGAATGTGAATCCCGGCCCGAGGTGCGCCGCTTCGAGCAGCGCGCGGGCGCGCGCAGGATCATGAGTGTAGCCCTTCAGATCGGGATCGTATCCCGGCAGATTTGGCGGTAACGGCGAATGCGCTACGACGCCGCGGCCGTTCAGGATCGCAACGAGCTTGTGGCGATCGACCGCATAGCTTATCGCGCGGCGCACGCGAATGTCGTCAAACGGCGGCATCTCGCAATTCATGCCTAGATACTCGGTGGTAACCGTGGTCTTGCGCAGCACGAGTTTGGCGAGCGCGGGCGTCTTCATGACGTAGGGAAATTCCGCCGGCGGTATCTGCGCGACAATATCAAGGTCGCCCGCCTCGAAGCGCAGCCATTGAAGTTCGGAATCGACGCCGAGCGAATCCACGACGGCGTCGATTCGCGGCAATTCGTGGTCGAAGTAATACGGGTTGCGCGCGATTACGATTCGCTGGCCGCCAATCCATTCGCGCAGCATGAAGGCGCCGCTGCCGACCACGTGATGCGAGAAGTCATCGCCCCATCGCGCGACGATCTCGCGCGGGACCGCGGCCGCGAACGGCATCGCGAGCTTGTGCGGAAAAATCGGATCGGGCGCGCTCAAGTGGAACACGATCGTCCACGGCCCGGGCGTCTCGATTCCGCTTACGTGCGCCGTGCGATGCGCCGCGAAGTCTTCGGCGCCGGCGATGCCGCGGTAATACTCCATTCCCTTTGAGCGCGTTGCCGGGTCGAGCACGCGCTCAATCCCGTAACGCACGTCGTCGCTGGTGACGGCGCGTCCGGTCGAAAACCGCGCGTCGTGGCGCAATTGAAAGGTGAAGGTGGTCGCGTCGGGTGAGGCTTCCCAGCTCGCCGCGAGGTCGGGCTCGAGCGTGACGTTGTCCTCGCCGTAGCGCACGAGCGTGTCGAAAATCGCCTGCTCGAACGTCCATGAAAGCGTGTCGTAACCCGCGGCCGGATCGAGCGTCGGAATGTCATCGGCATCCGCAAGCCGCAGAACCGTCGCGTGCGGCGGAAGCTTAAGCGCGCCGCTTCGCGCCCGGCATCCGCCGAGCGCCGCGATCACCGCGGCGGCCAGCGCCACGACGATTTGCGCCGGTTTCATCGCGCGCGCCGTCCCAGGACGCCGTAGCCAAGCAGGTTGAAGCCGAGCACGGCGTAGAAGATCGCGAGCCCCGGCGAGATCGCGAGCCACGGCGCGGTGCGGAAATACATCGTGCCTTCGCTGACCATTCGGCCCCAGCTCGGCGCGGGCGGCGGTACCCCCAGTCCCAGAAAGCTCAGCGCCGCCTCGAGCAGCAGCGTGCCCGAAGTTCCGAGCACCGCCATCACGACGATAATCGGCGCGAGGTTCGGCAGCACGTGGCGTATGATCAGCCGCGGCGCCGGAGCGCCGAGTGCGCGCGCCGCCAGCACGAAATCGCGCGTTGTCATCGAAAGCGCTTCGGCGCGGACCACACGCGCGACCTGCGTCCACGAGACGACGCCGATCACGAGCAGCACGCTAACGAGGCTGGGCCGCAAGACCGCGACGAACGCCATCGCAAGCAACAGAAACGGCAGCGAGAGCATCACGTCCGTAAACCGCATCAGCAGAAAATCAATCGCGCCGCCGAAGAATCCCGACACCAGTCCGATCGTGACGCCGATTGCCATCGTGATCGCCATCGCGGCGACTCCGACCGCGAGCGAAATCCGCGCGCCGTAAATAATGCGCGACAGCACGTCGCGGCCGAGTTGGTCGGTGCCGAGCGGGAATTGCATTGAAGGCGCGCCTGGATCACCGAAGGTCGAGGCGACCGCGCGCGCTGGATCGTGCGGCGCAAGTATAGGCGCGAAAATCGCCACCAGCACGAGGCTCAGCACCATCGCTCCGCCGACAACCTCGAGCCGGTTGAGCCGCCGCCGGGAGTTCATCGCGCCTCGCCGAATCGGATGCGCGGATCGAGCCACGCGTACAGCATATCGACCGCGATATTGGCGGCGACAATCAAAAACGCGCTGAACACGACGATCCCCATGATGAGCGGAATATCGAGGTTAAACACCGCTTCGTATGCAAGCCGCCCGATCCCCGGCCAGTTGAAAACCGTCTCGGTCAAGACCACGCCGGAGAACATGCTGGCCAGATCGAGACCCGCGATCGTCACGAGCGGCAGCATCGCGTTGGCCATCCCATGTTTCAGCATCGCGCGCGCGCCCGACAGCCCCTTGCCGCGCGCGGTGCGGATGTAATCCTGGTCCATTGCTTCGCTCAGATTTGCGTGCAGGATTCGCGAGTAGTAGCCGGCGGAGCCGAGCGCCAGAGTAATGGTCGGCATCACGAG
>JAJZAG010000286.1 GCA_021799555.1 Deltaproteobacteria bacterium
CGCGATCATACCAGTTCGCGCCCTCGGTGGAGACAAACCGATGGCGCGAATGATAAGTCGGGCGGCGCCCGAGAGGATTCGATGCGCCGAGTAACCTCACTAGCCCGAGCTCATGGTACCGGTTGGTTTGTAATAATCCTCGTAAGCGTAGTAGCGATGGTAGTGATAGTAATCGGGGCTATTCATATTGACCTGATTGAGCACGACCCCAAGCACCCGCGCTCCGACTTGCGCAAGGCGCGCGCAGGCATGACGGACAAGCTGCTTGGGCGTGCGAGGACCAACAACCACTACAACGCCATCTACCAGCCGCGAGAGCACAACGGAGTCGCTGACGGGCATAACGGGAGGCGAATCGATCAACACGCTATCGTAAGACGCTGTCAGTTCTTCGAGAATTTCCTGCATCCTGCGCGAGGCCAGTAGTTCGGTCGGATTCGGCGGCACCGAACCGGCGCTCATGAAAGAGAGGCCTCCATCACCGATCGGACGAATCACGTCGGCGGAATTCTTCTGTCCGACCAGCACTTCGGTCAACCCAACGAGGTTATGCACTCCCAGCACTTCATGGCATCGCGCCCGGCGCAGGTCGGCATCGATCAGCAGAACTCGGCCTCCCATCTGGGCGAACGCCATCGCGATATTCACCGCCGTCACCGTCTTACCTTCGGATTTCGCACCGCTGGCGACGAGGAGGGTCTTGGGCGCTTCAGCCGCGCGTGACAGCAGGATCGCAGTGCGGATCGCGCGGTAGGATTCGCCCGCGACCGAGAAGCGGTTCTTCGCCATAGTTATCTCGCGATCCCCCGCTCCTCCACTTCTGATCAGCGAGGATTCGACGCCTCCGACCGGCAATGCGGCTTCGGCCTCTCCGCCGATCGTCAGGAAGTCGGGTACGGAACCCAGGCTTGGTAGCTGCAGGTAAAGTTCTGCTTCCTCGGGATTATGCAAGCCGTCATCGAGATGATCGAGCAGAAAGGCGATTCCCACGCCGGCGAACAGAGCCAGCGCCACGGCGACCGCCATGTCGAGCAGCTTACGCGGGCTGGAGGGTTCGATCGGGGGTGTTGCGAGATCGATAATCGAGACGTTCGAGGTGGGAACCTCGCCAGCAACTCCGATTTCCTTCATTCGCTCGAGCACGCTTTTGTAGAGCTGACGGTTTGCGTCCACCTCGCGCGCAAGTACGGCGTCCTGCAGAGACGCGTCGTTGAGCGCAAGCGCTTTCGTCTTTAAGTCCGTGACCGATTGTTTGAGTGCGTTTTCGCGCGCGACGGCAGCCTGATACTGAGACTCGATACCCTGCACGGCGTGATCTATTTCCGCGTTGAGACGCGCGTTGGTTTCATCAACCTTGGCCTTAAGCTCTTTGAGCGGTGGATAATCGGGTTTGAACTGCTGCGACATGCTCGCGTATTGCCCCGCGATCACGTCGTCCTGCGCCTTGAGCTGCTGAATAAGCGAGCTGCCGATCACAGCCGGGAGCGAGTTGTAATTGCGCTTGTGGATTTGGTCGTGCTGCGCCTCCAAATCGATCCGCTCGGTTTCAGCCTTGGTGAGCGCCTGATTCATTTCGGTCAGGCGCTGATTGAGGATCGTACCGCGATCGTTGAGATTGAAGGCGACGATTCCGCGGTCGCGGCGGTAGGTGTTGAGCGCAGCCTCCGATTTTTCCACCCGCTCCTTAAGTTCAATGAGCTTCTTTTCGAGGAACTGGCGTGCGGCTTCGCTGGCCTGCGCATGAATCTCCATCCCGCGGCGGATATAGGTCCGGACGTGGGCATTGGCAATCTCCGAGGCAAGGTCAGCGCTGGGCAAGGTGAACGAGATCGTGAACAAACGAGTTCCTACGTCCGGCTTGACCTGTAGGTGATCGAGGTAATGATCGACTAGCGCTGGATCGACACCATAAAGGTCGGGCTGGCGCTTCGAACCCGTAGCGTTAACGAAGAGCGCAAGCGATCCTCTTAGCTCGTGGAGCAATGCGGCAAAGAAACCGCGATTCTCGCTCACGCCGGTGAAGATCGGATTTCGGTCAAGACCGAGATCACGAATCACCTGCGCAGCAAGGCTCCGACTTTTGAGAATTTCTTCCTGAGTCTTGTAGTAATCGTGCTCCTCAGAGCCCGGGCCTTCAGCGGCCAGCTCGTTGATATTGAGAACGTGAGGAGCGTTTGGCTCAACTAGGATCGTGCTGATCGCTGTGAAGCTCGGCGTCACCACCAGAATCACCAACCCCGTCAGCAGCATCGCGGCCAGCAGGATGCTGACGATCAGTTTGGCGTGACGACGAATTACACGCAGGTAGTCGCGCAGGTCGGGCCCAACCGACTCCGGCGCACCGAAATAGTCAGGATCAATGCCTCGTCCCACATATTGCGGTGCAAGGGGTTCGGGAAAAACCCGTTGTATAGGATAAGGAGAAGAGTCTTTCACGATTGCCTCGTGATATGCCTACTCAATGTATCGGGACCGCTTCTGCTTCGCCGCAAGCTAGAACATCGGCAAGGCTGGGTAGATACCGGTGCCGAACTTGCTGAACACGCTGTAAAGCGCGTAAGGAACCGCTCCCGCCGCCGAGCTTTTGATAATCACGACGTCACCGCCCTCGACCGGAATATCTGGCGCATTGCCCTTCTGAATCGCGGAAAGGTCGGCCGGGATCTCGATCTTGGTGCCGCCGCTCCCTCCAGCCCGCAGAATCACCGCGTTGGGACTAAACATCTCTCCTCCAGCGGCGGTAACCGCGCCGAGTACCGTCATTCCCGGCGTGATCTTAAAGGCGCCAGGATTCTGCACCCATCCCTTGACCATCACTTCACCGGCGGCCGGAACGATAATGACGTCTCCGGGACGCGCGGGAATGTCGAGCTCGGTCTCATTGCGAGTGTTGCTCAGATCGATCATGATCGGTTCGGCGCTCATCAGCCCCGCCGGAATTTGCGTCGCCTGGGGCTGGTAACTGGCAGGCAAATTCTCTCCCTGACCGGCTCGAGTGACGACAAGGTCCGAGTTTGCATGTTCCGGAGCCTCGGCCACGGAAGCTTTCGCATCGGTGGCCGATCCTTGCGGCGTGGCGCTAAGCTCTGAAGCCGCCGCGAGCATCGCGCTGGTCTGCGCACCTTGTCCAGGTGCCGCTGGAATCAGCAGAATTCGCTGCGCCGCGACTGCGGTGCTTCCGCCCGCGCGGCTGATCATGGACAAGACGCTGTCATGCGAACTGGTCAGAGTGTAAAGACCCGGCTTCTGAACCATCCCGACCACCGCGACCTGCCGACTCTGGTATTCCTTGGTGAACACGTCGACTTGCGGATCGTACATGTACTTTTCGAGCCGGTTCTTGATCTGGTCGCGGACGCCCTGCTCGGTCAATCCTTTGACATTGATCACGCCTGCCAGCGGCAGCGCTATCGTATTGTCGCCCGAAACACGCACGGAGCGCGCTTTGAGTTCATCGATAGCTGGAACTGATACTTCGAGCACGTCGCCCGGACCCACGGTGAAATCGCTCGAGGTATTCTCGCTGGTGCGTTGCCGCCATAGCGCGTCTAGTCGCGCCCGGTCGCCCGCGTCCGCCGAGGCTGGGGAGGAAGCCGATCCGGCGCCGTCCGCCGATACGGCAGGAACTGGTGTCTTAGACGAATCCTGCGAAGAGCACGCGGCAAACCCGATTGCTGCGGCGCACACGAGCACGCCGGACAAGATATTACGAAGCGGCTTCATGACCTGTGCGAGGTTAAACTCACGAGGCGCCGAAGATGCGAAGTCTCGAAGTTTCGAGGATAGCGCGAGTCACTAGCACGTTTCCAGCATTGCGGTACCGCCGGCCCCAGAGTTGGCTTGGCTCAGCGGGAAGGACTCGCGTTGCCGTTGTTGGTCGGACCGCCGCAGTCGTTGCCCTCGGTACAAAGGATGCCGCCGACGAGGCCGCCCGCGCCAACCAGCAGTCCGGCGCCAGCCGCCGCCGTCTCCCACCACGGGATTCCGCAGGTCAGCGTCGCTGCTGATGCTACGCCGATATCGGTCGTCGAAAGTGCGGTTGAGCTCGGTGCCAGAAACCAGTTGACCGTAGCCCCCTCGATATCGACCTGCGTTAGCGTCGATCCGCCCTGAAACTTGTTCGAATTCGGATCAATCGAGACAGTGTACTTCCCGGGTGAAACCAACGGGATGCAGTAACGGCCGTAGATATCGGAGCGACCATAACCAGCATTCTGGCCGTGGGAGTCGGTCACCGTAATGTACGCACCGTCCACGAAGTGCCGATTTTGGTCAGTTACAAGACCAACCACGCTCGAACACATCGCGGGCGTTGCTACCACTGCGAAAGAGAGAACCGCGACGATAACGCCAAAAAACTTTTTCATTTCCCGATGCACCTCTTGACTAAAACGTGTTGCGACACTTGCCGAATTGAGCACGCGTCCGCCATCCGGCGCTGAAACCGATGCGCGCAGACTCATCCGTTACCTTGGTCTCTCCACCAACGTCCCGCCCATCCACCACTACCTGCTTCGGCGTTGCCGACCGGTGCTACAAAAACTCCGATCGGGCTAATGTTTCCTGACCCCTGCCTGCCAATCACGTCTAGCAAGTTAATTGATGACAGTCAAATACCGTTGCATCGTAAATCTTTCCATAAAAAACCACTGCGCTTTGCACTTTTCTAAATCTATTAACGCATAGATGAACATCTATAAGATAAATTGGCCTACCTATGGGAACATAGAGGGTTAGCGATCGATCGCTTACAGGCACATCGAGCCACGTCCGCATCGCGTTTGGGAACGC
>JAJZAG010000287.1 GCA_021799555.1 Deltaproteobacteria bacterium
CCCTCCGATCGAAATAATCCGGGCGGCGCTTATCGGCGAGCACGCGCCAAAAAAAGCTTCAGCGGATGCGGAGAAATTCCGATGAAAAGGCCCGGCTTGCTTGCGATTCCGGCGGCTGCGGCGGCGATGCTGCCGGTGCTTGGATGTCCGCTATGCTGGCCCGCGTACGCGGCGTTGCTCTCGTCGGTAGGTCTCGGATTTCTCGGCTCGCCGCGCTATTTATTTCCGATCACGGCCGCGTTGCTCGGTGTTGCGCTCGCCGGGCTTGGCATTCAAGCGCGAAGCCGGGGATTTGCTCCGCTGATACTGGGCGCGATCGCGGGCGGGCTCATTCTTGCGGGAAAATTCGCGATTGCTTCAAATGCAATGGCTTATGCGGGCGTGGCGATCCTTATCGGCGCATCGGCAGCGAGCGTGCTGCGCGGCAGCGCGAGAAAATCGACCGCGTGCGCGGATTGCGCCGCGCCGAGCGTGAATCGCGAGCCGCCGGATCGCTCGGTGTCACACGCGCCTGTGGGAAAATCGACAATCTCGGTCTGAGGGCTGGCCAGGGAAGCCCTGCACAGCACGCCCGGGGAAAATTCAAAAACCCTTACGATCGGACGCGTTCCTCAGAACGCCGAGTCACCCCGCGACTTCGCCGCACATCTTGCAGAAAAAAGCTGTCATTCCCGCGCGCGTGGCCGCCGCGCGCGAGGAATCCCGGACGGCTGAGTGTGCGCGCCGCGCCGCGGAGGTCGAGAATAGTTTGTGCAGAAGTTTTCTAAGGACTGACTTTCGCCCGCCAGCCGCGTGCGAGAATGGCATCCCAGGCAATCGAGCAAGCGCTGATTTGTCTTTATGATACGCGGGGCTCGATAGGCCTTCGAGAATTATCGTACGGGTTGGGGGACGACGCTCGGGGACCGCAAGATATTTGTCGCTTTACTATCTCGGACGTTTTGCTCGCCTCGGGAGGGTGCGAGCCGCAATCGCGAGGTTTTTATCAGCGGAATCTGTGGGTCGTCTTGCCCTGGCTTACTTGGTGCGGGCGATCGATGCCTCTATGAGTTCGATAATTCGGGCGGGGGTAGCAAGGCGGATGAAAGCGCCGAGGCGTGGACCGCGCTCCTGACCGAGGATGGCTCGGTACATCAGCGGGAAGATCTTGCCGGGCTTGTCGTAATTGGCGCGGCCGAGGTCGTAGATGGTTTTCTCGATTTGCTCGGCGCTGGCGTCCCGATTGGCGCGCAGAAAATCGGCGAGGCTTTGTAGCTGCGCGCGCTCGGCGGCGTTTGGCGCGTAGGGGATTTTGCCGGGCTCGATAAAATCGCGGTAGAAATTGAGCGCGCAGGCAACCAGGCTCGCGACCATCGCGGCGGTACCGGAGTCGCTCTCGATCTTGGGGTCGTACCGACGAAGATAGTTGATAATCAGATCGAAGTCGGAATTTCCTAACGCGGGCACGAGGTTTGTGATCATCCCGAACGTCACGTCGGCGCGGAAGCTCCGTGCGCTGCCGGATTGCAGCACGAACTCTAGCGGCGAGTCGGCGCGGGCTTCGGCGTTGGGGGCGGCGGAGTAGGCGCGCAGTGCGTCGAGGTATTCGTCGACGTATTGCGGGATCGATTCGAGAAACAGTTTGCGCGCGCGGCGCGGATTCTGCAGCAGGAAATACTTAAGCACCTCGACGGGCGCGTAGCGCTGCCATTGCTCGACGGTGACGCCGCGTCCGACCGATTTGGAGACCTTGCGGCCCTCTTCATCGAGGAACATTTCGAACGGAAAGCCGAGCGGCGGATTTCCGCCCATCACGCGCAGGATCGGCGCCGAGAGTTGCGCCGATGGGGTCAGGTCCTTTCCGTATAGTTCGTAATCGACCTTGAGCGTGAACCATCTGAGCGCCCAATCGACTTTCCATTGCGCTTTGGCGAGTCCGCCGAGAATGCTCTGTTCGCCGCTGAAACCGCATCCGCGCCGCCCTTTTGCGCCGCCTTCACAGGTGAACTCGATCGCGTTGCGCTCGGGATGATAAGCGGTGACCGAGCGCTCGACGATTTGGCCGCATCGCGGGCACAGCGGCATCAGCGGGGACCATCCGGCGCGATTTTCCTCGCGCAGAGTGGGCGCGACGATCGCGATAATCTCGCGATGCTTCTCGAGGATTATCTTGAGGCCTTCGTCAAATGCGCCGCCGCCGTACATCTCGGACGAGCGCAGCAGTTCGTACTCGACTTCGACCGGCGCCAGAAAATCCTTGAGCAGCGAGAGCATGTGATCCGCGAAACTTGGACAGCACCCGAATGGGTCCGGAATCCGCGAGACCGGCTCGCCAAGATGCGCGGCGATTGCGTCGCGATTGGGCACATTCTCGGGCACCTTGCGCAAGCCATCCATGTCATCGATGAAAACAATCAGGCGGGTCGGCCGCAGGGGTAAGTGCATCGCGAAGGCGTGACGCACGAAGGACGGGCGCAGCACTTCGCTCATCGTGCCGAGATGCGGCAGGCCGGAGGGACCGAAGCCGCTCTGGAAGATTACGGGACGTCCGGGCGGATAATCGCGGACGCGCTCGGCAAGGCGCGCGGCCTCTTCGTGCGGCCACATCGTGGCGCTTTGTGGTGTGCTGGATGTGGACTTTTCGGGACTTGACGGCATCTAAGGTGCTTCCTTCAAAATGAGTCGGGTGCGGAGGGTCAGGACTCGTCGGTCTGGACGCCGCGCAGGATGCGGGCGACGGCGTCGTGGAACCAGGGATCGATCTGGAGATCGCGGTTTTTTTCGGAGGCGAGCCTGAGTTTAACCGCGCAATTGGCGCAGACAAAGCCCTCCTGCTTGAGGCCGCCGGCGTCTTCGATCAGCATGCGCAGCAGCCAAGTCTGCCCCGGGCGGCGGCATAGCGCGCACTTTTGAAGCGCGGGCGCGGATTTCGACTGGGATTCGGGTGGGGTCTCCATAGGCGTGCATAATTTATAGCATTGATTCACCGCGCGATGCTGTGGTATCCCCGAAGACTTGTTAAGTACCGCACGATCAATTCGCCGGACAGAGCATAATCGCGGCCGGATGAGCCGATCGAGATGATGGTGATTGGCGGGCGCAATGCGCTCGTGATCCTGTCGAATCATGGATCAACCCGACACCAGACAAAAATTGCGCGAGCTGCGCGCGAGCGTCGCGGAACGCGACCGGGTTGCGATCGTGCTTCAGGACGATCCCGATCCAGACGCGATGTCGAGTGCGATGGCGCTGCGTACGATACTCGGGCGCAACCGGCAGACCACGCCTTTTTTCAGTTTCAAGCCGGTGAGCAGGCCGGAGAACCGCACGATGGTGCATCTGCTGGAGATTGCGATTCTTCCCGCCACTACGGAGGCGCTGACCGCGTTCGACAAGATCGCGATGGTCGATGTGCAGCCGGCGTACTTCGAGGGTAAGCTGCCGCGGGCCGATATCGTGATCGATCACCATCCGGGCTACACGCCCGGCGCCGCGCCGTTCGAGGACGTGCGGGTCAAGTACGGGGCGACGGCTTCGATCATGACCGAGTATCTGGTCGCCGCTGAGGAAAAGATCAGCGAGCGGCTCGCGACCGCACTGCTCTACGGCATCCGGACGGATTCGCTTGCGCTGTCGCGGCGCATCACGGACGACGTACTGCAGGCGCTGGTGCATTTATACCCGGTCGCTAATCTCAGCATGTTGCGGCAGATTGATCGTCCGGAGCTTCCGCAAAGCTTCGCAAAGGTGCTCGCGCGCGTGATGCGGCGGCTCGAGTTTCGCGACCGCCTGGTCACCGCCAACTTAGGCCGCGTCGATCGCGACGACCTGATTGTGCAGGTCGCCGACTTCTGCCTCCAATTCGAGGGCGTCGAATGGGTCGCGGTCGCGGGCAAGCTCGGCTCCGATCTGGTAATCGCGCTGCGCAGCTACGGAACCGGACGCGACAACGCCGGCGAAGCGGCCAAAAATCTGTTCGGCGATATTGGTAGCGCGGGAGGCCATCGCAACATGGCCAAGGCGGTAATCCCGTTGGCGGACTGGGCACGGCGCGAGGGCAGTATTCGCGACGGTGCTATCGAGAATCGCATCCGCGATCTCCTCGCGGCGGAAATTGCCGCTGAATCGCATCCGTGACACACCTCGATTTCGTTTACGAGCGCATCACATATCCGTATCTTGGATCGCGTGAATGTGGCGGAGGCGACAGTCGAGATCAAAAATAAACTCGGACTGCATCTGCGCGCCGCATCGGCGCTCGCGCAAGCGGCGAGCGGGTTCAAGGCGAAAATCATGATCGGTAGAGGCAAAGAGCAGGTCAGCGCCAAAAGCGTGACGAGCCTGATTACGCTGGGCGCCGAACTGGGCGTCAAGCTCAAGGTTCGGGCTGAGGGCGAAGACGCACGCGAGGCGGTCGAAACCGTTAAGGCGCTGTTCGCGGACCGCTTCGGCGAGGAATGATGCGTAGGGTAGCCGACACTGCGAGGTTTCGCCTTGATTCCGCTTTTGCCGTCGGTTATATCATCGAAAACCGTGGTTTCGAGCGCGGTTCCGAACCCGCCGAATCTCAGACGCCTTTGCGGGCGCCATCGAGCGGCCCGTATGCATTTCAGACGACTCTTGAACCTTCGCGTCCGCGGCGCATCGCCGGGCCAGACCCGGCGATCAATCCCGGACCAGCCCGATTCCAAGGAGCCATAGCGCATGCCGCTTAAAGACTATCTGTTTACTTCGGAGTCCGTCTCCGAGGGCCATCCCGACAAGATGTGCGATCAGATTTCGGACGCAGTGCTGGATTCGTTGATCGCCGA
>JAJZAG010000288.1 GCA_021799555.1 Deltaproteobacteria bacterium
GTTCCGCGTTCAGGTTCCCCTCCCCGTGCGGAAAGGGGTCAGGGGTCAGGTCGATGCCTTGATCGGTGCGTCCCGCGTTCAGGTTCCCCTTCCCGTGCGGGAAGGGGTCAGGGGTTAGGTCGATCTCCGCATCCTCACGAACGATCGCGACGAGGTAATTCTTCTCCCCGGCGACGAGCACCGTCTCCTCGCCGACGGTGCCCGGCGTGATCACGCGGACGATCTGCCGCGTCATGATTCCGCGCGGCTTGCCGTCGGCGCGCATCTCCTGCGCGCCCTGCTCGCAAATCGCGACCTTGTGCCCGGCCTTGAGGAGCTTTGCGATATACGGTTCGGCCGCGTGATAGGGCACGCCGCACAGCGGCACGCCGTCCTTCGAGCGCGAGGTGAGCTGGATATCGAGCACGCGCGCGCCGAGCTCGGCGTCCTCGAAAAACATTTCGTAAAAATCGCCCAGGCGGAAAAACAGGATCGCGTCAGGCACGCGCTGCTTGACGCTCAAATACTGCGCGATAAGAGGTGTCTGCTTGACCGCCACGATAGTGCTCGCGACGAACAATAGCCGCGCCCGCGCTCGCGGGCAAAGCGCGCGCACGGCGCCGTTCAGTAATGGTACCTCGCCTGCAGGAAATCGATCCGGTCGGCGCTGACCGCATAGACCAGCCGATGTTCTTCGGTGATGCGGCGCGACCATGCGCCGGCCAGAACGTATTTCAGCGGTTCCGGTTTCCCGACGCCCCGAAACGGATCACGCATCACGGCTTCGGCCAAATCGAGGACGCGCAAAGCTACGCGGCGATTGGTCTCGACCCAATAGCGCAGATCCTGGCGAAATTCGGGATGAAAGACCGCGAGCCGTTCAGGTGTTCTTGCCAAGTCCGAACTCGCGCCGAAGCTTATTAACAGACGACGGTTTGAGCCGTGTGCCGCGCGCGCGCAGGAGCGCCGTTGTCAGCCTGCGGGCGTTCTTGGGAGAGCGCAGCAGATGCGCGGTTTCGGTCAGGGCTGCGAGCTCGTCAGCCGCGACGATCGCGACGTCGCGGGCGCCACGCCGATGGATGATCAGAGCTTCGCGGCTCTGCGCCACTTCATCGCAGAGCGAGGCAAAGTTCGCGCGCGCCTCGGTGTAGGTTGTTTCTCTGGCCATGATGACTCTCCCGTACAGATCTCGTGTACATGTTCGCTCGATGCGGATCAAGCCGCGCGGTAGAGAGGATCAGGGCGCGGGCTTCGTGAGGTTCAATACCAGCGCGCAGGGCGAGCCCAGGATCGCGATACGGAAAATCTCCGGATCCAGCGCCGACGACGTGAGCATCGCGATCTCGCGCTCGCTCCAGACCGGTTCGACGCACTCCCGAACTTCAAGTCCCACTTCCAGCGCCGCCATGAGGTAGTCGGAAACGCTCTGCTCCGGTCCGCGGATCATGCCGCGGCCTCCGTCGGCGTCGCGATAAAAGCCTCCGCCGCCGAACTGGCGATTGATCGGATGAAAGGTGGAAATGATTACCCTGCCGCCGGGGCGCACGACGCGCGCCAGCTCCCCGACGGGCGCGCGCAGATCGTCGGCGTGATCCAGCGCGAGCGCGCAGAGCGCCAGGTCGAAGCTACCGGCGGCGAATGGAATCGCCGTTAGATCGCCGAGTCCTAATCGCGCCTCGGGAACCTTGACGCGCGCCCGCTCGATCATTTCGGGCGAGCAGTCGATCCCGGTCGTGTCGAAGCCCGTCTCGGCGAGGTATTTTGTGTGCCGTCCGGTGCCGCACGCAGCGTCGAGCGCGCGGCCCGGCGCAGCAGTGTCGATCATCGCGCGGACTACGGGTTCTTCAACTGACAGAAGCGGGTTTCCGGGCAGGTCGTAGGTTGCCGACCACGCGGCATAGCCTTCGCGCACATCGGTTTCGTTGATCGCGACCGGCACGTTGCCCGGATGCTGTTCTATCGCAGCGGCGAAGTTGACCAGTCGATCGGCGACGGTCTGCGCCAACATTTCATCGTGCGCATAGGTGCGCAGCAGCGCGAGTCCATGGATGCCGAGCGCGTAGTGGACAGGACGAATACTCTTGCCCATGCAATCGTAATTACTCCGGCAAAATCGCTTAATCGAGCGATGCGCGCTCAGGATTGTCCCTTTTCCAATCTGAGCATGCCGATAAAATGGCGAGCGCTTGTCGTTCATCCTGGTCGCAGGAAGGGACACCCGTGAAGCGATTAGTGCGGAAAGCCCACCTTGGTTGCACTAATCGCTTCGCGGAGATCTTTCTCGGGGCCTTTCCCGAGCGGCACCGAAGGAGCAGGCACGCTACGACTCGGGAGACCGTGGCCTCACCGACGGCGACACGCTCAGCCTTCAGTTTTCGGCGCCGATGTGAAAATGGAAACGGTGGTTGGTGTGACGCCATCGCGAGCACCGGCAAGGTGAGCGCGTGCTCGCGTCCCTTGCGGTCGCCGAGATGGCCGGCAGCAGCGCGCCGAACGGACGCATCAGAAACCCCGCCGCGAACACGGCGAACGCCTCCATCAGCGAGGTGGTCTTGCTATGCGAGGGAAAAAAGTTCTGCCCGATCGACTCGGCGAAAAATCCGTAAACCGAGAAGTCGTACCACTCCAGGACGTTCCCCGCCATCCCGGCCAAAATCATCCTGCGCTGCGAACGAACCGGATATGTCTTCTCCACGCGCGATGTCCCCCCTCCGCCGCATTTCTCCAAAGCGGCGCCGATCAAGAATAGCGGCGGTCGCCGTCCGCGTCACGCGCCGCCGCCCGCGAGGCGTCGGGCAATCCGGGCGCATCGGGCACGGACGGGAAAGACGCGCGCAGCCGGCAGCTCTGCACAACGCTAGACGCGAGGCGGATCGTTCCGACCTAACCCCTGGCCCCTTCCCGCATCGGGAAGGGGAACCATGCCGCGGAGTTGGAGGAATGGTTCTGCGCGGCGGCGTCGCTGGTGCGTTTTCCTGCATATAATTCCGCAAAGCGTAAGCCGGTCATCCTGAGCGGCAGCGAGGGATCTTGCGGCCGCCATCCCTGCCGCCGCGAGCGCTTTTCACCGGCGAGGTGGGGCAAATCACGCGGCGCAAGCACGCCGTTTGGTCCGTCGGCTCCGATCAGCCTGAAGATCAAATGAACATGTTTAGGCCTGACCACAGTAGCGTCCAGGTCGATGCCGCCGTGGCCGGATTCAAGGTCAACTGCGAGTCGATGCGCGTGGCGCAAATCGTCTAATCACGGCGAGGCTCGCCGCGAGTCAATACACGGCGGCGCAAAATGGCAAATGCGCTGAGCAAAGCCTCGCTGCGACGCGCGGGGTGGAAATTTTTGCCGTATTGTGTATAATGTGACTGGTGGTTAACGCGATTATATCGCCGCCGGACCGGGTTGATGGCGCGGTCGGGGCGGCGGGCGTCGCGACCAAGACCGGCTTGGGCCGGTGCGCTTCCAAGTTTGTTGGAACGCGCGTCCAGTTGACGATCGCCAGCGAGATTGGCAGGGCGGGACTGCGTCGTCAGGCGAATCGGTATCAGGATTCTGCCGGTCGAAATCGGGGGCTTCTCGAGCGGGGATCGAAAATACCGATCGAAGCGAGCGTCTTCACGAAATTTCCCCACGCCGGCGCGGGGATTCTATTTAATCCCGAGCGGAAAATCCTTGAAACGAAGCCGTCGTCGCGTGACACGCATCCGCGGCGGGCGCAATGCGGCTCGTTGCACTTTGCTACCGGGCTTTGGATCGACTACGATCCCGTGATTGAACGTATCGCTCTGATCGTCAGTCACCCGGGACTTGGGAGCGGACATCCCGTCTGTGGCGCTGCTGACCAGAGACAAATCAAGACAGGAGAGAGTCACCATGGCAGCATCACCGTCAATCGAATCCGCCGCGCGCGGCGCGAAGAACGCGTCCGCGCTCGAGTTTCTGAAGAGCGGCCCCAAGAAGCTCCTGATCGGCGGCAAGTGGGTCGCCGCGAAATCCGGCAAGACCTTCGAGACCCTTAATCCCGCCAACGAGGAAGTGCTCGCGCTGGTCGCCGAGGGCGATAAGGCCGATGTCGATGAGGCCGTCAAGCACGCGCGCAAGGCGCTCGAACAAGGCAAGTGGGCAACGATGGGACCGCATCAGCGCACCCGCTATCTGCTCAAGATCGCCGACCTGATCGAGCAGCATGCCGACGAGCTGGCGGAGCTCGAGACGCTCGACAACGGCAAGGCGATCTTCGAGTCGAAGAATATCGATATCCCGGGCGCGGCCGAGACGTTCCGCTACTACGCGGGATGGTCGTCGAAGATTTACGGCGAGACCAATCCTTCCGATCCTGACATGTTCAGCTACACGCTGCGCGAGCCGGTGGGAGTGTGCGGGCAGATAATCCCGTGGAACTTCCCGCTGCTGATGGCGTCGTGGAAGATTGCGCCGGCGCTCGCGTGCGGCAACGTCGTGATCCTGAAGCCCGCCGAGCAGACTCCGCTGACCGCGCTGCGGCTGGGCGAACTGATCCTCGAGGCGGGACTTCCCGAGAGCGTCGTGCAGATTATCACCGGCTTCGGACCCGGCGCGGGCAGCTCGATCGCGGAGCATCCGGATATCGATAAGGTCGCGTTCGCCGGATCGACCGAAGTCGGCAAGCTGATCTTGAAAGCGTCGGCGGGGAACTTAAAGCGCGTGTCGCTCGAACTCGGCGGCAAGTCGCCCAATATCATCTTCCCCGACGCCGACCTGCAGGCGGCCGCGTTCGGCTCGATGCTCGGCATCTTCATGAATCAGGGTCAGGTGTGCTGCGCCGGGTC